>CALDJV010000380.1 GCA_937899305.1 uncultured Cytophagaceae bacterium | reverse complement strand
AAAAATACCATATAATCCTTTCAATTGTAAGAGTAATCCATAAACTTTACGAAAAGACATTATTTGGATAGATGCAAAAAATTCGTAATAAATAAGTTTTCAATATGATGAAAAAAATCCCTCGTTACCTGTTTTGGATGCTTTTAGCCATCTTTTTCTATTTCACACCTGGTTGTTGTTCTAAGCGTTACGACTCCCAATACTTCAATTTTACCTCAGCCGAACGTCAGCACTTTGCGCCTTATCGTCTCAAGGATACCATTTATTTTGAAAGCGAGTCGGGCGACATCGATACCATCCAAGTCATTAAAATAAATACCGAAGTACACGAAGGGAAAAGTTGTTTTGTTTCTCGTGCTCCTCAAAACAGCAAAGGAGTCGTGATCAAACATTTACCTGTAGATCACTGGCATTCGATGGATGTTTCGCCTGGTGCTTCTGGTCAACCCGAATACCAGACCCTCATAAGTTTGGATAAATACCCTCTTCGGAAAAAACGGGATTACAGCATTGGTTTTCGGAACTTCTATGCTCGCTTGAGCACTCTAGATACCTTACTCAAGACTTATCAGATTAACGGACACACCCTCACTCAGTGTTATAAGATTGCTCACTCCTATCCCGATAGGGTTCAAAACCCACAAGACATTCAATGGATATATTGGACAAAGCAATACGGTTTGACGGCTTATACTAATAAGAAAAATGAAACCTGGGTGATCAAAAAGCTCCCCTAGTCAGGTAACCTGTTGATGCCATTGATCAGAAGCTTATTTTTGGGGTTTAGGCAAACGGCCCACCTTTGCCCAAGAACTATGGTGTCCAGTAGTCGCCAATTTTCCAGATTGATCCTTACTGGCATCGGTAGCTCCATTCACCGCAGTAATACTCAAAAAATATTTTTCAAAAAAGTTATAATCAGATTCATCACTTAATACATAATAGTGGTTTTTAGCATAAGGGTCCCGTTCGGTTTCTTGATGCGGTTCAATGTCTACCACGATCTCTACCTGCACACTGTCTAATCTTTTATACTCTGTCTGAAGCTTTACCAAACGTTGTTCCATGCCTTTTATCTGCTCTGGAGTCATTGTAAACGCATCATCCATCATTAATCTACTTTGTTGCATCTTTCTGGCATGTTCAATCGCCCCCCTCAACATCGTTTGTTTTTTCAAAATGGCCAATTGTTGCTCTAGAATATATTTTCGTAACCCAGCCGAAAATCCCCTTTGAAACGCAGCCCCCATGCTATTGGTCACGAACCTAATCGTTCCTCCAGCTCCCAAACTATCAATCACTTTTTGAGCATTGGCATAGCCTGCTTCTTCCCCTTTTACTATACGATAGGCCGCAATATGATTATTCAATAAATTGGACTGTCCACCTACTGATCCATCAAAAAACATGACCTTGGCTCCTGCATCTCCCCAATGCGCTTTCAATGCTTTGATCCAACCTTCTCCCCAGTACCCTCTCAGTGGTTCATTGATTCCTCCCGCAGCCCCCCAAAGGCCATTGATAAAAATAACTAAATCGGGGTCAGTAGCTTGTTGTGGGGTTCCACTTTGAGCCAAAAACTGAGCCAAAGCAGCTGGATTTTTGGTACCTTGAGTACTCGCTTGTTCGGTTACACTGGGGGTTTGTCCCCGCATGCCATTCTTAAAACGCTCCAAAGCGGCTGCATTATTGGTCCGCTGATTTTCTACTGCGTTGTCTTGTTGTAATGAAGTGTTTGTTTGGTTTGATGACATTACTTAAGTATATTATCTTGATAAATTCTATCAAAAATAGAAAAAATGATGCACTACTCATCAAACTTCGATCATAATTATCAAACTTTACGCAAGGAAATAGACTGGGTTGGTCAAGTATTTCAGCAACAACTCATTGCCCACGCGCAGGTATTTTTAGAATCGTACTCTTTGGAAGCCAAGATTGCTCAAATGGACATTCAAAAAGATCAGGAAATGGGTGAATCATTGAGCGACTCCGAGATTGCCGAAATATATCGCAACTATGGTCAAGGTTTTTCCCTGAATGAACCTCTCCCTGTTCCTGAATTAACCCAAGCCTCAGGAGCTTATGCAGCATTGATTAAGCAATATGACTTGACACCTACCGACCGCCTCGTTTTGATCTTAGGACTATTGCCTCATCTCCAACCCGACGTATTGGATCAATGGGTAAAAACGCTGAAAGATAATGTGTCTAAACTTCCCGGAAATATTGGCATTGCCTACCCTCATTTTCTACCTACCGGGAAAACCGCCTTGTTTTTACTGGCAGGCCTAGACTACCAAAAACAACTTTATTACCAGACTCAACTCTTCTCTCCAACTCACCCCTTCATTCAGCAAAATATACTTACCCTTGGCCCCGTACCCGAAGGAGAACCCAAAATCAATGGTACCCTCACTCTTTCGCCCGAATACCTGCATTGGCTCACTACTAGTGAACGTTATCGCCCAGTTTTCAGTCAAGATTTCCCGGCCGAGCAGCTCACCACCCAACAAACCTGGGAAGACTATGTATTACCCAGTCGTACTCAAACCCAAGTAGAAGAATTGCTTGATTGGGTTGCCCATTTTCACGAGCTACGCCAAAATCCAGCCTTTGCTAAAGACAATAAAGGCTATAAGTGCCTACTCACTGGCCCTCCAGGCACTGGTAAAACATTGCTGGGAAGGCTGTTGACTCAAAAAACTTCCCGAGAAGTCTGGCGGCTCGATATGAGTCAGTTGGTAAGTAAATTTGTAGGAGAAACTTCTAAAAACATCCAAAAGGTATTTGATACTGCCCGTCACTATGACCATATCTTGTTTTGTGACGAGGGAGAAGGATTGTTCTCTAACCGTACTCAAAATGCAGGCACTGCTCAAGATACCTACGTCAATCAAGATGTTGGGTACTTGCTGCAGGCCATCGAAGAATATCCTGGTATTTTATTGGTAGCAACCAATAACCTCAATAACATGGATGATGCCTTCATGCGAAGATTCAATACCCGCATCCGTTTTGAGTATCCCGACGCAGATAGTTTATTTCAACTATGGCAAAAAGCACTGGATCCATTTATACCAGATCACCGCATCGATGTTAAATTCATTGCCCGTGAACAAGCGCGTCAGCAGGTCACGGGAGCGCAAATTAGCCGAGTCAAAGATTTGTTAGGCATACGAGCGCTGAAGCGTAAAAATTGGGAATTATCGCTCGAAGAATTGGTTTTTGCTTTGCAACAAAAAAATGTATCCGTTCCTAATTTTCATGAGTACTTACAACGCAAAGCCCAGTACCGGGATTTTTTAGGAGAAGATTAGTGCATCACCATCCTTCCACTACCAAAACCACCACCTCTACTTGGTTATTTTTTGATCAATTACTCCTAGTATCTCCTCTTGCATACTGATGGCATGTTCAAAGCCAGCATTGTACATCTCTTCTACTTTCTTGAGCTCAAAAGTGGTATATTGACTTAGCCCAGGAGGCTCAATCATTACATCACACAAAGCTGTTTCAGAAGAAAGTCCCTTTTGCCCAATCAGGATCATAGAACGCTCTAATACCTTGCGGGTAGACTTCAAAGGCTGGGTAGGGTCAATCGGGTTGCAATGCACCCCAATTCTTACTTGGCAATCTCTGATGGGGGCGGTAGGCATGTTGTTCAATAATCCACCATCCACCAATACTTTCCCTTCGTATTCTACTGGGCTAAACATTACCGGAATGCAAGACGATGCCATCAAAGGTTTGATCAAAGGGCCTTGGTCAAAATAGACCAGTTTACCGTATTGGATATCGGAAGCGGCCACAGTAAGCGGCGTTTTCAGTTGTTCAAATGAGTCGTGGGGTAAATATTCCAACAACAGTGGACTGAGCCGCTCAATATTGAGCAAACCTCGTTTGAACTTGGGCCTCACAAAGCGAAGCAACTTGGTCTGCTTGAGGATGTCTAACACTTCGCGGGGTTTGTAACCATGGGCATACATGGCTCCCATAATAGACCCAGAGCTTACCCCTACTACATGATCTATTTGAATGCCCATTTGCTCGAGGGCTTCTAGTACTCCCAGGTGCCCCACTCCCCGCAAACCACCTCCCGATAACGTAATACCTATTTTCTTGAAAACTTGGTAAAACTTTAAAAATGTTATTTTTGTATTTTTTATTTTCT
>CALDJV010000379.1 GCA_937899305.1 uncultured Cytophagaceae bacterium | reverse complement strand
GAAAATAAAAAATACAAAAATAACATTTTTAAAGTTTTACCAAGTTTTCAAGACATAACTCAAGGTAAATATTTAGTTATTACAGGAGCTTTACAAGCTTTATATAGCAATTTAAATGGGTTTGTTTATTTGTACTATTCTAATAGTTACTATTAATAAATCTGAAGGCTGTTTTGAATTTGTTAATAATTTGTAATCTTGTAAAATTACAAATTTTAAAAAAAATATTTTTTTTTAAATAATTATTTATAATTTGGCGACCAGGATAAGAATTTAGGATTTTGATGTTTGTTTATTTTACAATGAAGGCTATTCATGTCAATACGAAATAATTTCATGATTCGTCCCAGTATTGTGTTTTGTTGGGTGTGTGGATAAATACGCTGCTTGGTAAAACACAAAAAAATCGATTCAATTTTAAACCCTTTTTGAGAAGTTCGCGTAAAAATTTTAAAATATTATTTAAAAATATTTAAGGTTTTTACCCGTTAAGCTTGTCAGTAAGTAAGCAACATAAGTTTTACTAGATATATATCAAGAGTTACACATGTGCATTCAACGATTTAAAGGACATTCATTTGGAAATTAATTTTACAAAATCATGGCAGCGACCCAACATCACCAACAGTATTTAGGCCATCTATTGACTTCATTGCCTGAGTGGCAAGACATTACTGCTTCAGCCCAACAGAGGTTAATGAATATATTGGAGCGAGAAATGCTAAAAAAATCTTCAGAGCCAGTAGTTACGCGTTTTGCCAACGAAATCACCCTCTCGCTATACTCATCAGAGAGAACAGTGATTGAAAAAATCATCCGAAAACTTCAATTGACCAAATTGATTTTTGACCAAACCGCTCAAATTATCTCAGAACGAATGATTCAGGAAAGAACCATTCATCCCAACACTAAAATTGAAAAAGATTTGGGATTAGATGAGTCAGATTTGATTTGGTTGATCCTACGTTGTGAACAAATTTTTCATATTCAGATTGATGAATCGGCAGTGATCCGCCCTTTGCTTACGTTGCAAAATTATGTAGGTTACGTATCCCAACTTTACTTCAAGGAAATTGATTTTAATCCACCTGCTCATTTTATGAACGCATCCTAGGTTGTACCAAGCTACAAGATTTTACTTTCACAAACTATTATTATAAGCTTAGGCTACCTGATTTCTTAGGTGGCTTTTTTGTTTTTTGGTGTTTTGTTCTATCAAGAGATAAAAGCAGCCAAAATGCTATTAAACAACTCCGGTTGTTCTAAATTGGGTAAGTGGGCTGCTTGTTCTATTTCAACTGTTTCGGCGTGAGGCACCAACATTTCTATTTTCTGTACATTTTCTTGGATGTATTCGTAGTCGAGTTTGCCATGCATCAGCAACAATGGACACTGGATAGTGGAGAGGCGTTTTAGTGGGGCAAATTCTTGGAGTTGGGGAATACGGGCAAACTGACCGCTTTCCAGAAACCTAGAGAGGCATTGTTCTACATAAAAATCGCTCACCAAATTGTTGACTTGCCAACGGTGAGGTCCATAAAACGAAAGCCTTTTCAGTATCATCTTGGCCTGTTGTAGGTTTTGTTTTTCCAGATAACCAATGTATTCTGCCAATACCTCGAGGTAGGCGTGGTTGTGTTCCTGAAACCCCACCAAACCAGGCGAAACCAATACCAATTGATTTACTTTCTGAGGATAAGCCAAGGCCAAATCCAAGGCAATGATGCTGCCGAGTGAGCACCCTACCAATATGAATTGGTTGGTACCAATTACCTGCAAAATGGCTAGTAAATCATCTAGGTCCAATGCTTCGTTGTACGCACTGCTAGATTGTCCGTGGCCTCGTAAGTCATAAGCAATGGTTTGGTAATGTTGGCTAAAGTGATGGACCTGCGCCTCCCACATTTGGTGATCCAGCCCTCCGCCATGGATAAATACCAAAGCAGGCCCGCTGCCCGAAATCTGATAGGTGAGCTGGTTTCCTCCAAACGCAATTTGGTGGACCTCCATATTACCCTCCCGATTTTTTGGCTTTGTATCCTGCATTTTTGAGCAAGTCCAGTACCTTATCGCGTACATCACCCTGGATGATAATTTCGCCCTCTTTGGCACTGCCACCTACTCCACATTTGGTTTTCAGCATTTTGCCCAATGTTTTGAGGTCTTCTTCGGTTCCCACAAATCCGGTTACC
Source organism: uncultured Cytophagaceae bacterium (assembly GCA_937899305.1). Classification (GTDB taxonomy): domain Bacteria; phylum Bacteroidota; class Bacteroidia; order Cytophagales; family Microscillaceae; genus Microscilla. The sequence goes on along the minus strand of CALDJV010000379.1, from coordinate 1,988 downwards.
AAAGTAGCTGCTTTTCCTTTGCGATTTTTACGATCAAGCATTACCCGTAAATCCTGTTGTTGAGGAGGGAGGGTATCAGCTTCCGCTTCTTCGTCGTAATCATATTCAAAATCAGGGTTGGTAGAATACACCATTCCCAGGCGATCTTTCCAATCGCCTTCCTCTTTTTTATTCTTCTTATTTCGGCTCATTACTTTTATTATTATATTTTTCTATTGTTCCGCCTTGCTAAATGGTTGCATTGTTCCGCTGCGCTCATTGTTGCATTGTTAGTTCCTTCGGCTCCGCTCAGGACTTCGGGTTGCGCGAGGCGACATATTGATTAGCCTTCGGCAGAGCTTGAACTTCGTTCTGCGGTTATTGATGTTTAATTGTTGATTAACTGAGCCTTGGCAAGCTGAGCTAATTGTTCCGCCTTGCGCTACTATGGACTATCGACCGTGGACTATGGACTAAAGAATCTATGGACTATAAACAAAACTACTGACTCCAAACTACCAACTAAAAAACTATGGACTCACGACTAAAAACTCCCAACTATAAACGATCGTCTGTCTCTTGGAACAGCTTTTTATCGGCTACAAAAGGACCAAATGGCACAATAGAGGCCAATAAAGCCAACAGCATCTTTTTGAACGGCCAGGAGTGCTCAATTTTTACTTGAATGACCAACATCCCATAAGCTACAAACAGTACCCCGTGTAGCATTCCTACTACCTGTACCGCTTGAGGGAGTTCCCATATATACTTGAGGGGCATGGCAATCCCCAATAAAATCAAAAATGACCATCCTTCCAGAAAGCCTACTACACGGAGGCGTCCTAAGGCGGTTTTTAATAATTGCATCATAACATTAGCAGTAATTGTAAGATACAAAATTACAATGTTGATAACATAAAATAGATAGTTTTAGGGATTTTTCTTTGCGGATAGCGCCTGAAAAAGATAGTAGATCACTGCCAGAGAAATGGCGCCCGTGAATATCCAAAAAAAGCCTTGTCCTAAAGTTTGTTGATGGCGGAGTGCTACCTGTATGGTACGAAAGGTCATAAAGGCAAAACCTATTCCAATGATTACCTTGAGCCACCTTACCAGGCGAGCTGCTTTGGCATACTGAATGCGGGCGTTTTCGGGAGTAATGTTTTGGGGATAATTAAATGCTTGTGGGAAGCGATTGATCACCGTAAGTAACAGATAAAGCAAAGCGCCCACCAAAGCCAAGACCCACAAATTACTTTTGCCTCCGTAAGCATCGGGTTGGCCTTGCAGGTTATAATGTCGTGGGATTTTATCGGGCAAGACATCGTAGTAATAAATGGGCAAAAAAATGAGAACCAGGATGCTCAACAATGCCAGTGCTTCCAGTAGCCAATCAAGCCGGGTGAGGGGAACCGAAATTTTAGGTCGATTTTCCATAAGGCAACTCTGAGATAAAAGAAGATGGTTCCGAAATAGTTTTCAACCAAAACAGATGTTTGTTTTATACCCGATAGGTTGTCAAAGCCTATCGGGTATAAATCTTAATGAACCAGCCTTTCTAAATATTAGACATTTTAGCCCAAGTTGGCTGTGGGGACACGGCCAACGGCGCGGCCGCCTCGGTTTGTGTCTCCACCATAGCCGTCAGGCTAACCATAATGAGGCGAGTTTTCTTCCACATTCATTACTCCCCGCCTCGGTTCGGTGTCTTCACGAACCGATGAGGTCCCCCAAATCAGGCATCGATCAGCCTGTGGAGACACAGTCTGAGGCGACAATGGCAATGATCAAGATAAAAAAACTTTAACCTGACGGCTATGGTGTCTCCACAAACGAAAAATGTCTAGTGCTCTGGGAACTAAGTAAATTGTACACTGATTCGAGTTTATTTTGTTGACTGTCAAGCCTCCAAAAAACGAGCATAGCCAAAGTCCAGTAAACTTAAACTAAGTAATTTTTTTAGGTGAAGTCAGTCCGCAAAAGAGGCCGAATAATGTGTAAGGAATTTA
>CALDJV010000378.1 GCA_937899305.1 uncultured Cytophagaceae bacterium | reverse complement strand
CATCTCCTCCGTCAGGTCCAGAACCAAGGTATTTCAATTTTCATCAAACTTAGGGTACGTATTCATTATTCCATACTTGGTAGAAATCTCTGGGATACTGTAGGCAGAAACCTCCTATTTTTTGTAGCTTTAAAACATAAAACAAGTGATGAGGCAGCACCCTACATCACTGTATGCGTACTCATAATCTTTGTAACTAACAATTTAGACCAACCAATGACAATCAACAAATTAACCATTTGGGTGATAGGAATGCTATTGCCTTTAGTTTGGAGTTGTACCAAAGTAGAAAACACTGACCCTTCTACCTTGGACAAATCCCTGGAAACCGCTTTGATGAATATTTCTAATGGGCAAGGTAAAAGTTTTTTTGCGTTACCCAATAGTGATGAACTCGCCAAAATACCTCAAGACCCCAAAAACCCTTTGACCGTAGCCAAAGTAAAGTTAGGCCAGCTGTTGTTTCACGAAACTGCTCTGGCCTTAGACGCCGAACAGAATATAGGCATGCGAACCTACTCTTGTGCCAGTTGCCACAATGCAGGGGCTGGTTTTCAAGCTGCCGTAAAACAAGGCATTGGCGAAGGAGGAACTGGATTTGGAACCCACGGTGAAGCGCGTACCAAGGACCCCAATTATGCTGACGAAAACCTGGATGTACAGCCCCTTCGAACCCCCTCGGCAATGAATGGAGCTTACCAAAAGGTAACGCTTTGGAATGGGCAATTTGGTGCTACGGGTCCCAATATAGGTACTGAAGCTAACTGGACTGCATATACCCCCAAAGAAGTAAATAACTTAGGCTATGAAGGTTTAGAAACTCAAGCCATTGCTGGGCTCACTGTCCATCGGTTGAAAATAGATACCCAAACACTGTTTGCAATGGGTTATAAAAAACTATTTGACGAAGCTTTTCCCGATGTTCCAGAAGCAACTCGTTACACTAGAGAAACGGCTGGGTTGGCTATTGCAGCTTTTGAGCGGACTATTTTAGCCAATGAAGCGCCTTTTCAAAAATGGCTCGACGGAGATTTAACTGCCATGAGCGACGCTCAGAAAAACGGAGCAATTTTATTTTTTGGCAAAGCACAATGTGGCACTTGTCATACTGGACCAGCCCTCAACGCCATGGAGTTTTATGCCTTGGGAATGAATGACTTGAGCGGTACTGGAGTATTTGGTGTCACGCAAACCGAACTGGATAATGCCGGGAAAGGTCGTGGGGGTTTTACGGGTAATACTCAAGATATGTACAAGTTTAAAGTACCACAGCTCTACAACTTAAGCAATTCTCCTTTTTATGGACACGGAGGAAACTTTACCACTATAAAATCGGTGATCGCATATAAAAACCAAGCCTTGGCTCAAAATGCTCAAGTGCCTGCCAGTCAATTGGCCGCAGGCTTTCAACCTTTACACTTAGACGACACAGAAATTGACTTGTTGGTAGACTTTTTGAAAAACGCCTTGAATGATCCTAACCTTAAGCGCTATGAACCGGCTCAATTACCCTCAGGATATTGCTTTCCAAATGCCGATACAAAATCAAAGGCTGACATGGGCTGTAACTAATTATCTTTAGTACCCTTAAATATTTAAAACGAATCGCTTATTAACAGTGATTTATATGAGAATTCTGCTTTAAATACTCTCGGTTTTTTTGTATTTTAAAGCAGGATTTTTTTTGCGCATATGGATGTAAAAACCACACTTTTAAACGAAAATGAGCTGATTTGGTCGCCGGTAGTGGCCAATAATCGTATGAATCGGGAACGGCAAGCCAGTGGGATCAATAGCTATGAACAGGAAACGGATTTTCGCCCCGAAGACTGGCTACAAAACCGCCTCCAACGCCAGCCCAATGTCCGCTGGCTTGACGTCTGTTGTGGTCAAGGCAATGCTTTGTTGCAAGTGGCCAATGAGGTAGCCCAACAGCAACTCCAGCATCGGGTTCAGTTGGTAGGTTTAGATCTGGTCAACTTTTTCAACCCCATTCCGCCCAATGTTACTTGTCTCCAATTCATAACTGGTTCTATTGTCAACTGGATGTCTTCCCAAACTTACGACCTCATTACCTGTATTCATGGCTTGCATTATGTGGGTGATAAACTCAAGGTAATCGCTCAATTGGTCAATCAACTCAATCCCAATGGTTTATTCATGGCCAACTTTGATTTGGCCAGTGTAATCGTCAACCAGCAACCTCATTCTCCTGAGGTAAAGGCTTGGCTCAGACAAAATGATATTCGGTATGAATCTGATAAAAAACGCATTCAGGCTCAAGGAAATCAAGTTACTCCTTTTGCAGGCAGCTATGCTGGAGCCAGCGACCAAGCCGGGAAAAATTACACTGGGCAAGAAGCGGTAAATGCTTACTATACCTTCGGGAAAATCAAAAACTAACCACACCAACACTCATAATGACTGATACACTATTTTTCGCCACCGCCATTGAATTTAGACAATGGCTGGCCCAGCATCACGACAAACTCACTGAACAATGGATTGGGTTTTATAAAAAAGCAACCAAAAAGCCCAGCATGACTTGGTCAGAATCGGTAGATCAAGCACTTTGTTATGGCTGGATAGATGGTCTACGCAAAAAAATTGATGAAGAAAGTTATAAAATCCGGTTCACTCCTCGTCGTCGTGATAGTATGTGGAGTGCAGTCAACCTCAAAAAAATGAAAGTGTTGATTGCAGAAGATTTGATGGAGGCGCCGGGGCTTGCCATTTACGAAAAACGAGACCCCAGAAAAGAACAAACCTATAGCTATGAACAAAAAGCCTCTGCTTTGCCTCAGGAATATCTTCAAAAAATACAAGCCAACGAAACTGCCTGGCAGTTTTTTAACAATGCGGCGCCTTCCTATCAAAAGCAAATGATCTACTGGGTGACGAGTGCCAAGCAAGAGACCACCCAACTCAGGCGTTTAGAAAAATTGATTGCCCATTCGGCTCGTGGTGAGAAGGTAAATGGCTAGTTTTTAGGAACGTATTCGCAAAAAGTATTGGAAATAAGACACCATAGTTGTTTTAAAAAAGCTTATCTTGCCAATATAAAATAAAGAGATTATTTTCACTTTTCACCCACTTACCCCAATGCTTAATATTGAAGTAATCTGTATTGATGATGATCACCGCCCCGAAGAAATTCCAGCTAGTCGATGGATCAAAGCCGGCGAAAAATATCATATCGTAGAAGTAGCTAAAATGGCCGATCAAGAAGGAAAATATGGTTGTAAACTAGCCGAAACAAACATTGATGATTTGGCTCCTCATAATCTTTTTCGCCTTAAACGTTTTGCCATTTCCTTGGGCATCTTCGACGATGAAGAAATGCTTGAACCCATTGATGTGAGTGAATTAAAAGAAAAGATTATTCCTGGTTAGTAAATGCCTCGAATGAAGCGAAATTTACTTGGAACAGGTTCAAAATTATTTTCTAAGACTTGCCTGTTCTAGGTATCCAACCCAATTAAGAATATCCCTTACAATGACTTTGACAATCTTGGTCTCCCTGAAGTTTGCCTTTGTCGCTTAAATGATAACCACAGCAGCCTATAAACGCTGTTTTAAGCATCTCCTTGGCTCGCTGCAAACGCATTTTTACATTTGAGAGTGAGGTATTGAGTTGTTGGGCAATATCCGCCTGTTTGTACCCCTGCAAGCTTAATTCAAATACAACTTTGTATTTCTCGGGTAATTTTGTGATGAAAGGCTCCCAACAACAATACTTTATTTGTTGGTAGGCCTGATTCTCATCTGGATTTGCCGGCCACTGCTCCATTGCCTCATCCATTTTTTCAACGCCTCGGTAATGGGTTCGGTAATAATCCTGAATGGTATAACGCGAAATCTGATACACCCAGGGCTCTATTTTTTGCTCGTCCTTCAAGCTACCCAGTTGGGTATGAATTTTTATAAATACCTCCTGCAATAAGTCCGAAGCATCTTCTTTATTGGGTATTCTGCTTTTAATAAAGTTTAATAATTGACTTGAAAATGTGTCCCAGATTTCAGTCGTTTTTTCCATAATAGTTTGGCAGTTAAAAGTAGACAGTCAGGTAGGGCCTCTTTTAGATATATACTACCCTCATAGTTAAATGCATTCTTTCCAAACTATCTACTACCAATTACAGTCAAATTTACGCACAACAAGTGGTATTACAAGTATCACATCCGCACTTTTCGCAAGTACAAGTAGATGTTTTACAATTTTTACAATTGCAGCTTTTACAAGTACAGCTTTCGCAATCGCAACCGTTTTTGAATAATTTTGTTTCCTTTTTCATATTTTCTACAGATTACTAAATTCAAAATAATTAACTTTCACCCTTGTAGTCGCAAAAGTTTTTAAAAGGTCACAAAATCATTCATTTTTTTTATGAATAATATTCCAGCCACCTTCAGCAACATATTTTTTACCCTTTTTATCTCATCATTCGTCATTCAATCCATCATCGCGCAGCTTGTACCCCTGCCCAATCCTACCCAAGGAAATTAAAAAACAGATCAACACCGTGATTTTGCCCATCAGGCAATCCAAATGACCAATGTCATTTTTTCTCTTTTTTGCTTCAGGTAATTTTATGTTCCACAGTACTAAGTAATTCAATCTATTATCTGGAGCATAATCATATGGAAAACATCAACAAAAAAATCACCGAACTGGTAGCCAACAATCCCGAAGCAGCCTCAGTACTGCATTTTCTAGGCATTCATTACTTCAATTACACCGAACAAACCCTGGGCGAAGTATGTCTACAACATGGGGTAGAAGTAGAACTGGTAGTACGCCGCCTGCACGAGCACGCGCAAATGAAATCGCAAGCCCAAGTGAATCTGGAAGCATACCCTATAGAATTGATCATTGAATACCTCAAGCATAGTCATTATGTATTCATCAAGCAACGATTGACTTACATTTCAAGTTTACTCAATCATTACCAAGATTCCTCAGTGATTGTCAAGGATTTAAAACTGATTTTCCCTCACTTTTTCAAAGAGTTTGTAGAACACGTCTACGACGAAGAAGACACCTTGTTTGCTTATATCTTATTCCTGCGAAAACTACAGCAAAGCAAACACCACCCAATTGATGCCCAAGCATTGACTCGTATCCAACAAAAAGTGAAGGGAAAAACCATAGTCAATTTTGCGGAAGAACACCGCCAAGAAGACCATGAAATGAACGGACTCCGCGAACTCACCAATCAATACCAACATACCAATTCGGGTGATTTGCACGCCAGGGTCATTCTAAATGCTTTGAAATCGTTTGAGGGAGAATTAAAGATTCACGCCAAGATCGAGAACGAGGTTTTATTTCCCAGAGCTTTGAAATTAGAACAAGAAGTACTTACCCTCACCCATTCTTAGTACCAGGCAGTTCTTTGTTTACCCTGTTGAGATGCCCCCACCTCAACAGGGTTTTACTGATATAAATTTCCTCTCTCATTCATTTTAAAAGGTCATCACCCTCTCCCCCTGCCCCTGTTCTCACCTTGCTGTTATATGAAAACTTCCTGAGAAATCGTTAAATTTGAAGATTATTCATAACATCTGGCTTTAAAACCACCCTAAAAAAATTTAGGGAAAGTTCATTGAATGTTTGTAAAAG
>CALDJV010000377.1 GCA_937899305.1 uncultured Cytophagaceae bacterium | reverse complement strand
TTAGTAAAACTACATAAATAACTTAATCCATTTGACTAATCTCTTACCGTCATGCTTCTCTAAAAAATAGTGCGAATAACATGGCTATTAGCCAATTTTTTAGATCGCCTGACAACAAGCCATTGCACCAAATTTAGATTAATTTATTTTTCCGTTTTACTTAAATCCATATTACTCATGAAAACACATTTAAAGATTTTAGGAATTACGCTATTATTCGCCATTTGGGGTAGTACTACTTACGCTCAAAATACCGAAACAAGAAATTTATCCTCTTTTAGCCGGGTAAACATTGGCATCAGTGGCGATGTAGAACTCATAGAGGGTAGTCGCCCCTCCATCAAGATCCGGGCAAACGGAGTAGACTTAAGCGACATAGAGACCGAAGTACTAGGTAATAAATTGAGAATTCGCTGGCGAAGAGGGTACCGCAACTGGCGACGCAGAGCAAATGTAAAAATTTGGTTGACTTACACTTCGTTGAGCGAAGTAGGAGTATCAGGTTCGGCCGATGTACTTGCCAAATCAGTGATCAAAGGGAGAGACTTGTACCTCCGCATCAGTGGTTCAGGAAATTTTGAAGGCCAAATAGCTGTAAAAAACCTAGAAACCAGGATTTCTGGTTCAGGAAGATTGAATATTTCGGGTACCACCAACTCTCAAATGATTGGTATCAGTGGGTCGGGCAGTGTGCGGGCTTTTGATCTCAATTCCGATTCAGCCGAAGTACGCATCAGTGGCTCGGGTAGTGCTCGTTTATCCGTAAGAAATGCCCTTACTGCCAAAATCAGTGGTTCAGGCAGTGTACGTTACAAAGGGAACCCACCTCGTATTATCAGCAAAAGTAGTGGTTCGGGTAGTGTTCGCAGTGTAAATTAGTTGGGAACAGGGAGGTAGCATATTGTTCTATTGTTCCGCCTTCGGCTTATTGTTGCATTGCTAAATGGTTGCGCGAAGCGATGATTATTCTATTGTTATATTGTTCCGCCTTCGGCTCATTGTTTTATGGCTAGCTCCTTCGGCTTCGCTCAGGACCAAAGGTTTCGCTTTGCGCTACTGTAGACTATAGACCATCGACCAATGCTGTTTCCTTAAGGATTTAGGCATGTGGTGGTAATCCACGAAAGCCCCCTTTAATTCCCCCACAAGGGGGAAACGTTACTCGCCATATGGACTCGAGTAGTGTTAAGGAAACAGCATTGGACCATCGACTGTGGACTAAAAAACACTACCAACTACTGACTCCGAACTACTAACTAAAAATCTGAAAATTAAAATACTACAATCATGAAGTCACTTTTGAAATTTCTGAGTTTGGCCATTTTATTGGTCTTTCTCCCTACTTTTGCCCAAACCCAACATAAATACATCCATAAATCTGATGGCAAAGAAATCCTGGTAAATCACGAAGGGAAAATCACCTTGTCGGACGACGATAAAGACATCGTAGCCATTTCAGATTATGGTTTTTTCCGTTTTAAAGTCAACCGACGCGAGGTACTCATCAAAGCTGATGGGGGTACCCTCAGTCGTACCTTTTATGTAAGAGGCCGCAAAAAACCATATGAACCAGAAGGCAGAGCCTGGCTGGCCCGAGAACTACCCAAGTTGGTTCGTCGAGGAGGATTTGGGGCTGAATCCAGGGTAGCTCGTTTTTTCAAAAAAGGAGGTACCAATGCAGTACTTGCCGAAATTCAAAACATTGAAAGTGACTATGGGCAACAAAAGTACTTTAGCTACCTACTACAAAATCATCCCGTCAAAGATTCAGAACTTACTGGGGTCGTTCAGGGAATTGACAACACCATCAAATCTGATTATTATAAGGGAAAAATTTTACGCAAAAATCAACGCAGGTTTCTAAAAAATGACGCTACTGCTGGTGCCTACATTACCGCAGTGGCCAGCATCGAATCAGATTACGAAAAAAGCAAAGCATTACGCACCGCTTTGGAAAGCAAATTACCCACTCACTTGTTGGTGAAAGTTTTAGATGCCTCAACGGACATTGATTCTGACTATGAAAAAAGCAAGGTACTTCAGGGGGTTGTCAAGAAACGTAGATTGAATGATCAGGAATTGGACAAAGTACTGGATGCTACCAATGACATTGGGTCGGATTATGAAAAAAGCAAGGTATTAAGAACAGTTTTGAAACGAAACAGGTTGAGCGACCAACAAATGATAAAAACCATTGACCTGATCCGTCAAGTAAACTCCGATTATGAAAGCAGTAAGATTCTACGCAGTGCTTTGCGTGCTTCTAGGCCTAACGAGGTTCAACTGGCCGCGGTGCTCAAGGCCACTTCGTATCTCAATAGTGACTATGAAAAAAGCAAGGTATTGGTACAAGTGGGCAAACTCATTCCCAATGGAAATACAAAGTTAAAAGATCAATTTGCCAAAGTTGCTCGCTCTATTTCGTCGGATCATACCTACGGTAAAGTCATGCGTAGTTTAGACAAATAGTCCATTATTTTCATATGAGTTGATGGTTTAATGATAGTACGCTCTTTGAACCATCAACTCATTTCTTTTCAACACGTTTTACCACTTCTCAATGCCCATTTAGTAGCATTTTTTTGATCATATCAAGGGCTTTCTCTTGCCAATTATTTACTTCTTTACCTGCTAAATTCAGGTTTTTATTACCCGAAGTAGGCACCAAATGCGAAATACCAATCAACTGGGCCCATATGTTCAACAACAACACCTCGGGTAACACCTCCGAAGAAATGCTTTGGTCTTTTTGCCCTGAGGTGATCTCTTGATACATCATATCTACTGGGATTTGGGCCGCTTGCTGTACCTTAGTAAAATAATTGTAAGCTCCCTGAATGGGCGTTTCTGGTTGAATGAGGGTACTGTTGCGCACATAGGTATAATAATCCAGAATAATCTGATACCGACGAGGAAATTCTTGACAAAAACCAAGGTACCCTGCACAATAAGCCAGTACCCTTTCCTGTCCACTTTTATGCTTCAAATTTACCTTGGATAGCGCTTGCATAAACACTTGCAATGATTTGTAAATAACGGCCATATAGAGGTTTTCTCGGCTCTCAAAATAACTGTAAATCGTAGTCCGGCTTCGTTGGGCTGCTTTACTGATCTCAGAAATATTGGCATATGCATATCCCTTGTCAAAAAACACTCCTTCAGCCTGATTGATAATGTATTGAACTTGCTGCTTTTTTAGACTTTCATTCATAATAAATACAAAACAAGTATTGATCAATTTAGTTCGCAATTGGTACTTTGCCTTACAATAATTACAATATTTTAAGATTTTATTCGTAACTTGGGTTAATTATGAACACAGTGTTCATATTATTAATATCCCTGTCATGTCCATCAATAAGGTTTACATTCTTGGCGGAGCCCAAACCGACTTCAAGGTCAATTGGCATCGCCAAAACAAAAATATCTATCACTTGCTACAAACTGGCTTTGAGCAAGCCATTGCCGCCACCCACCTTGACCCTCACGACATACAATGCGCCCATGTGGGTAATTTTGTAGGTGAACTTTTTGCTCAACAGGGCCATTTGGGAGGTTTAATGGCCAGTGCGCATCCAGCTTTAGAGGGCATTCCAGCTACCCGACACGAGGCCGCTTGTGCTTCGGGAAGTATGGCTATTTTGGCCGCAATGAGAGACATCGAGGCAGGTTGGTATGATGTGGCCTGTGTAGCTGGGGTAGAACTGATGCGTAATGTTGACGGGGCTAATGCGGCTCATTTCCTTGGGGCAGCAGCCTGGACAGGTCGCGAAGCCCAACAAGCGAAGTTTCCTTGGGTGTCACTGTTTTCGGATGTCATGGTGTATTACCAAGAGCAATTTGGCGTAAAAGACGAGCACTTGGCAACCATTGCCCAGAATAATTATGCCCAGGCTCGCCGCAATCCCAATGCTCAAACTCGACAATGGGAGCTCACCGAACAGGCTTTTGGGAATGATGAGGCCTGGAACCCTATTGTCGAAGGTTGCATGCGCAAATCGGACTGTAGTCGCATTACCGATGGCAGTGCGGTGGTATTCTTGGCTTCGGAGAAGTATGCTCGACAATACGCCCAAAAGCGAGGCTTGACACTGGATGCCATTCCTTGTATCAAAGGTTGGGGACATCGTACAGCACCCATGCTTTTGCAAGATAAACTCCGGCCTGATATCCCAGAAGGGACTTATCCCTTTCCTCACTTACAAAAGACAATTCAAGATGCGCTGCAAAGGGCAAATCTGGCTTCGGCCCGCGACTTGGATGCCATAGAAACCCACGATTGCTTTACTATTTCGGAGTATGTAGCCCTGGAACATTTTGGTTTGACTGCCCCAGGAGAGGGCTGGAAGGTGATCGAAGATGGCACGATTGGTTTTGAGGGGAGTTTACCCGTTAACCCAAGTGGTGGTTTGATCGGGGCTGGGCATCCGGTAGGAGCTACTGGGGTGCGTATGCTGTTAGATGCTTATAAACAGGTAAGTCAACAAGCAGGTGATTACCAGGTGGAAAACGCTCAAAATGTAGGTATTCTGAATATTGGGGGAAGTTTGACTACAATGGCGAGTTTTGTGGTAGGGAGGTAGTGTACATTGTTCCGCTTCGCTTATTGTTGCATTGCTAAATGGTTGCGCGAGGCGATGATTAATTTGTATCGCTTTGCGTTACTGTGGACCATCGACCGTGGACTATGGACTAAAAAAACTATGGACCATTGACTATCGACTAAACAAAACTACCAACTCCTAACTACGAACTCCCAACTAAGGAAAACTGTGGACTAAATAAAATTACCCAAACAATAAAATATTGCACAATGAAGAATGATATTATGAATTATGCCCTCGAGGTGGCCAATCCTTATTTGTTGGGCGCATTTGCCCCTGTATACGAAGAAGTGACGGCAACCAACCTTGAGGTAAAGGGTGAGATTCCGAAAGACATTACAGGGGTGTATGTACGCAATGGCCCCAACCCCCGTTTTGAGCCGCAAGGGCACCATCACTGGTTTGATGGGGACGGTATGTTGCATGCACTTCATTTAGAAAACGGCCAGGCAACTTATCGCAATCGTTGGATCCGAACCCAAAACTTTTTAGAAGAGCAAAATGCCAATGCTTCGCTCTGGCAAGGATTGATGGGGCGTTTTTCGGCCAACAAAGACCGCCCCTGGAACCGAGGAGTGCCCTTGAAAGATACCGCTAATACTGCGGTGGCTTACCATAATGGCAAATTGCTGGCCGGCTGGTATATGTGCGGTGATTTGTACGCGCTGGATCCTATCACGTTGGAGACCAATGGGGTAGAAAACTTCCAGGGAACATTTGACGCCAAGGCGATGGCTCATGTCAAAGTAGATGAGCATACCAACGAGTTACTGTTTTTTGATTATGAGCTTACCAAGGCTTACATTGCTTATGGGGTAGTCAACCATAGTGGTCAATTGGTTCATTTTACCAAGGTACCCACTCCGGGGCCTCGAGTTCCTCACGATATGGCCATTACCCAGCATTATTCGGTATTGATGGATTTGCCTTTGATTTATGACTTGAACGTGATGGCCACCAAAGGCAAAGCAGCTCCAGTTTTTAGAAGGGAATTACCCAGTAGGTTTGGCATCATTCCCCGGTATGGGCAAGCTTCAGAAGTACGTTGGTTTGAGGCCAAGCCTTGTTATATTTACCACACCATCAATGCCTGGGAAGAAGGCGACGAAATCATTATGGACTGTTGCATCAACCCAGAGCCGACTCCGCAGCAGGAACTTCCCAAGGGAGCTACTCCTGAAGAAAAACTCAATGCCTATTTACGATTGAACGCCTACTTGTACCGTTATCATTTTAATCTCAAAACTGGCGAAACTAAAGAGTATGCCTTGGATGACCGGGGCACTGAGTTTCCATTGATGAATAGCCAATATTTGGGGCGCAAATCCAGGTATGCTTATAACCAACACTTGGATCTTTCGGAAGTCTTGCGTTTTGATGGTATTGTAAAATACGATACCGAAAAGCAAACCTCACAAACCTATTGGTATGGCGAGGGAAAATTTGGCAGCGAGTCACCATTTATTCCCAAGCCCAACGCCAAAACAGAGGATGATGGATATGTGATTAGCTTTGTGACCGACCAGCGCAACGATACATCGGAAGTGGTGATTTTGGATGCTCAAAATATCACGGCCGACCCTTTGGCTACCATTGCGCTTCCTCAACGGGTACCGAATGGATTTCACGGTTGTTGGGTGGCAGGCGATCGGTTATTTCACGATTAACTATTATTACCGTCTGTAAACAACTCTAATATTCTACTTATCGTTACTGATAGGTAGAATATTTTTTACTTACGATTATGTGTCAACCCGACAAACATCTGATGTTTTGTACTTGTGCCGATGAGGTGAAAGTAAAAACCATTAAAAACCGTTATGGGGATACCTATACTCAAAAGGTATTTCCAAAATACATTCAATTCATTTGGACACTCCGGCGTCATATTCCCGAACCAAGTACCATGGATGGCCTGCTCGAGATGCCCAGTGATCAATTGGGCGTTCATTTGACCAGCGAATATGTGCTTTCTCAATTGAATGCTTCTTCCTGTTTTGATTTTGTCTATCAGCCTCAAGAAAAAGACAATCTCATGATTACTTCTAATCAGAAAATCACTGGTTTTCTTTCTTTTATATTTCAAGAAGGTCAATGGGTAAAAGGCCAATTAAGTCCTTTTGAATGTCGTTTGGAAACCTTGCAAGAAGGGAAGATAGATTGCCGAGATTGATTGATCATTGGCAAGTTCACTCAGGATCCTTCATTTTATGCCTATCCCTTCTATCAAAGTAAAGTTTCTAGGTGATTACAAATCGTTGCCATCACTTATCAAAAAACGTATCAAATGAATTTATCAATTACCAAGGTTTCCCAAAACGAACTGGCCCTGTTACAACAAATGAGTCAAGCTACTTTTGTAGCGGCGTTTGCTGCCCAGAATTCTAAAGCCAATATGGATGCTTACCTCCAGGAAAAAATGACCCTGGAACACCTTACCTTGGAATGGGAAACTCCAGGCAGTGATTTTTATTTTGCTCGTATAGCTCAAGAGTTGGTCGGTTATTTAAAACTCAATACAGGAACGGCTCAAAACGAAACCTTACCGGAAAGTTCGCTGGAAATAGAACGAATTTATGTGGATGCCAACTATCAAGGGCAAAAAATTGGTCAGCAATTATTGGATTTTGCCATCGCTAAAGCTCAAGAGCAAGGGCTTGGTTTGGTATGGTTGGGGGTATGGGAACACAATGAGGGAGCACGACGATTTTACGAGAGGTATGGGTTTGCCAATTTCTCCAAACACGTATTTTATCTGGGAAATGATAAACAAACTGATATTTTGATGCAGCGGAAGATAGTTTTTCTTTAGTTGGTAGTTCGGAGTCAGGAGTTGGTAGCAAGTAAATGAAAAATGTAAAACGTAAAATGAAAAGTGGACGCTTCGCGCAACCCGAAGTCCTGAGCGAAGCCGAAGGAACTAAGATCCTTCCTTCGTCAGGAGAGCTGCAACAATGAGCCGAA
>CALDJV010000376.1 GCA_937899305.1 uncultured Cytophagaceae bacterium | reverse complement strand
GAAACATAACACCTCTCTACTTGAAAGTGGGTGCGTGAAAACTGGAGCATGACAATTGCTGCCCTCAAGCAAGGATTCCATTTAATTTCTGAGCACAAGATTTTGACCATCAACCACATCAAAGAAATACAGTCTATACTTGAAAAAAACAATGCTGGGTTTAGAAAAACACCAGGCACTACCCTCAAGAATGCGGTGACAGGTGAAGTAGTGTATACCCCTCCTCAAAACCCTCAACAGATAGAGGAGTTCATGGCAAATCTCGCCAGCTTCATCAATGATGATGATTTGTCTGACATAGATCCTTTGATTAAAATGGCTATTATACATCATCAATTTGAAAGTATTCATCCTTTTTATGATGGTAATGGACGTACTGGGCGTATTATCAATATACTTTACCTGGTAATGAAGGAATTGCTTGATTTACCTATTTTATACCTCAGCCGCTATATCATCGCCAACAAGGGAGAATATTACCAACTATTGCAACAAGTGAGAGATATTGGGCATTGGGAAGCTTGGGTCATTTATATTGTGACAGGAGTACAACAAATTGCCAACGAAACCGTCCAAACCGTGAAACAAATACAAAAGTTGATGTTGCAATACAAGCATGCTATCCGGGATAAGTACAAGTTTTACAGTCAGGATTTATTGAATAGCTTATTCAAACATCCCTATACAAAAATTGAGTTTGTAGAAAATGATTTAAATGTTTCGAGAAAAACAGCTGCTAACTATTTAAACACTTTGGCAAATGATGGCTTCTTGAAAAAAGCGAAACTTGGTCCCGCCAATTATTACATCAATGAGCCATTGTACCAAATATTGGCTATTTGAGGCGAATCTCTGCTTGGACAAGTTCAGTATGACTAAGGAGGTTTGAGGTACTGCGCGCCTGGTGATCGTGAGCCTTCATTTTTTAATGCCAATTTTCCTATCTTTGAACCCACCAGAAAGTTAAATCAGAAAAGCATCATGATATGCCCCAGTTTCAAACTATAGAGCAGGCCTTTGAGTGGTTTTTAGAAAATGTATACCCCGATTTGCCTCCCGAACAAAAAACCAATGCCTTGCGGGTAACCAAATCAACTTATTATAAAGGAATAGAGAGAATTTCGGTAAAGAAAATGACTCGCATTCTGAATGAGTTTTGTGACTACCAAATTATGCATGACATCAAGAAAATAGAATAAATTATTAGGAATATATTTATATAACTAATAATTTATTCTTATATTTACCTATCTTTTCGGGTGAAAAGATGCCCAAGAGGTTGTTGATTGCCGTCGCACCTCAAGGGCTTTTGCAAAATAACAATTTTACGATATGCAAGATAACACATTATCAGCTTCTACCCAAAGTAAGCCGTCGATTGCCCTCATGGAAGAAAATGTACGGGTACGTTTAGAGCGTTTCTCGTTTTCGGCCCATACTCCGTTAGAACACCTCCGCGAGGGAAGTTACGCACTGAATACAAGTAACACCGAAAAAATTACCAATCATTTGGAAATCACCATTTTAGAGCTATGTTACTTGATCAATGACCTGTACTGGCTACAGTGGATCAAAGCCAAAAAAGCGATGGAGTAGGGGAGGAGAACATTCATTTCGGTGGCCTTGCGGTGGTAAGGCCACCGAAAATCAAATAAGCTAAACTATTTCTTCTTTTCTCTTCGGTAAATCTTCCCTCGCCGCCATTTCCCACGCTTGTTTTTATAAAGCGCAATCAGGCAATTGTCTTTGATGAGGAATCGATCACGAGGAAATTTGTACCATTTACAAAACAACAACTGAAACTGGTATTCGTCGGGCAATTGTTTCAGCGGATAACTTTCCAAAATGAGGGTATCACCTTTGGTTGTCCACTGGCCCAGGCTGGTTCTACAATCCAGGTCGTCGTTGGTAGCCATAAAATCAAACGAGAAAAAGTTTTCAATATCCAGTTGGGCTTTGAAACGAATTTTGCTGGAGTCTTCTTTGAAGCGGGCCCGGTAAGTCCCTTTTACTTTATCTTGTAGTTGTTGGGCCGGATGAGTGGCTGGAGTTTGGGCAAATATCGAAACCGAAATACATAGTAAGATCAACTCGAGGTATAATGTTTTCATAGCAGTAATCAAAAATAATAAATCATCAATGTTTTTATTGCTCTACGAGGTGGGCTATCCAAAAATGGAGTTTTGAGTTTTATTGAATGGTTCTATTGTTAGATTGTTCCGCTTCGCTCATTGTTAAATGGTTGCGCGAAGCGATCATTTATTACTAGTTCCTTTGGCTATGCTCAGGACTTCGGGTTGCGCGAAGCGACGTATTGATTATTGATGTTTAATTGTTGATTAACTGAGCCTTGGCGAGCTGAGCTAATTGTTCCGCCTTGCGCTACTATGGACTATCGACCGTGGACTAAAGAATCTATGGACTATAAAAAAACTACCAACTCCCAACTAAAGAAAACTATGGACTATGGACCGTCGACTGTGGACTAAAGAAAACTCCTAATCTCGGTATACGTGATTGATGGTGTCCACTTTCAATGTTCGGCCACTCAGTGAAGTTCGGTTGAAAAGATTTACCAAGAAACGTTTTTCATTGATCCAGTTGGTCTCTAGGCTGGTGCTGTCAGATACTTCGGTATAATTACCTCTCAAATCATTCAATCCACCTTTGATGGTCACATAATAAATCGCCAGTCGTTTGCGCTGGTCTACCACCACACTAGAGTTGGGTTCAATCTTAATGTTACGTTGTTGATAGTTAGCCAATGGAATTTTCACCCTGTAATTAAAACCCTTGTTTACGGTGTAGTTACCCACAATAGAAAACGGTGAAATGGCACTCTGAACGGTCATTTCTGGAATAAATAAGGTTTCGTTTCGGATTTGCAATACTTGACGCATTTCAGTAAAAGCTAGATTACCTACCCGCAAGTTGATGTAGTTGAAAGGTTGTTGCACGGGGGCAAAATTCACCAAAGAACCATTGTTTACCTTTAGGTCTATGTCGGCCACCACATTGGGCAAATTGACTTGCATATGCTTGTTAAATACCAAACCTGTTTCTACATCAGCAGTAATGGTACCGGTAACATTGGAAGCCTGAATAAATTTTTGAGAAAAGTTTCCAAACGAATTCATCAACTGACTGGCTTGGGCTTGGTTGAATTGCATGCGCCCATCAAAGGTGAAAAAATCGTCTTTTTGAGCGTTGAAAATCCCCAGTACATTCATTGTACCGCCTGCCACCCGCATATTGATGTTGCTGGTTTTGAGTACCCGATTATTGAGTGCCAAATCACAAGTAAAACCATTGGCCATGAATGGTTGCATTTGCACACTGTCAATCTTACAATTCAGGTTGAAGGCCACATCTTCGGGCACATACAAGGTATAGTTGTGACGATTTATTTTGTCTTCGACTGTGGTACCCAGACTGGCTTTTTGAAGTAGCTCCTTTAAATCCAGTTTACGGGCCACCAAATTGCCCTCAAGGCGCACCGCAGAGGTTTCTACATTGGGGATAAACAAGTAAGGAATCAGGTTTTTGAGGATGCCATTGATCGCAAAATCTGATTGACCGACTTGCCCAGAAAAGCTCTCTACCGTAGTAGTGTTGTTATTGAAAGTAAAGTCTCCATTGATGGCCTTGAACTCTAATGGATTCTTGGAAAGCGTAAAGTTCAAGTTTTTAAACTCCATCGCTCCCGTCATGCGTACATCGTTGGCCTCCTTTTCTTTGGTCAGGTCCTCTACCAAACCCTCTAGGTATAGTTTGACTCCAAACAGTCCACTGGCTTTTTTGAAGTCATCTAAGGGGTAAAATTCGGTAAAAGCTTCCATATCTAGTCCGGCATCTAACCGCACACTCACATAAGGTTTGAGGAAGTTACGTAATTCAAAACTTCCGCGTAGGTTTTCGCTTTTCAATGAGTCACGAATGCTGGCATTGTCCAGGTCTTTTACCCGCTCAAACTTGAGTGATCCCTTGAGCTGATCTACCTTCAGGAAGGCCGTTTCCAGGGTATTTTTACCCCCATTGCTAAACTTGCCCGAAAAGCTAAATCGTTGAAATACCTGCTCAATATTAGGTGATTGGATTGCAATATTTTTACAGCCAAAATCAAACTCCACATGTGGAAACGCCTGAGCTGACCAATTGCCTTTCATGATTCCCTTGAAATCAATGTTCCCCTTGGTTTTGTAATCTAGTAATTTGTTGTGAATCTTGGCAGGCATAAATACAGTGAGCGACTTGAGGTCTTGATTTACCCCTTCTATGCCAAGACTTATAAAATCGGCGGCATTTTTCTTAATATCATAATAGCCTTGAATTTCAAAATTGGTTTGCCTTAGTGTTACCTGTAAAGGCTGAATGTTTACCCGACTATTGCTACGATTAAACGATATTTTGCTATTGCCCAAGGTCAATTGTTCTTTATTTAAATAGCTGTACTGATCCACCTCAAAGTTGAGTTGGGCGAGCTTGCCCGTGAAGTTAAGGTCAAAAAATTGTGGATTAATCGCTACTTTACTAGATACCTCCTCAATCGTGAAATTGTATTTCTCTTTCTTGGAAGGATTTTCATAGCGTACTTTTAAGTTTTTGAGGCGAATGTCTTGTAATTTAAAACTTACTGTACTATCGTTGATGGCTGCTCCCAGGTCAAAAAAACCATAATTATCTTGCCCATTGTTGTCGATCAAAAAATTGAGTGACCCGCCCTCTATTTCCATCTTGTTGATGGTGTAGCGTCCACTGAGGTATTCGTTGAAATCCAGGGTAAATTGAATTTTATCGATGCTGGCAAAGGTACGTCTATGGGGTTTCCCTTCCATTTCTAGGTTTTTGATGGTCAGGGTAAGGGCGGGAAAGTTGGTGGTAAAATCAAAATCCACCTCTCCGGTTTTGATATTAGTATTCAAGCTTTTGCGTAATCGCTTGACTACTTCTTGTTGTACTTCGGCTTTTTGGGAAGGTGTGTAAAACAGAGCAAAACCAACCGCAGTCAGTGCCGCCAATCCAGCAAGTATTAAAACAACAATAAAAAACCTACGGAAAAATTTGCGCATGATACCAAAAACAATCACTAATCCTCAGGCTCATCCTGAGTGCTTTATCAAATTGATTATTGTGGGATAGAAAGCCCTGAAAACCAACGCAAAATTTCGTACCAAAAACAATGAAATACAAGTATTTAGATAGAAAATTGCATCAAAAAAGGTTAAAAAAGTATTTAATGGAGTTTTTTTTGAGGTAAATCGTTGATTTTCTAAAAACAATAACCTCAAATACTTGAACATCAAGGAGTATACTCAGTATTGACTGTCTAATCAACCACTGCCTCATCTTTCATTTTCATCAAATCTTTTAATTCCGAGACTTTTTCTTCAGTTTCTTGTTGTTGGGGTTCTTGTATACCGAAAAAATTGACCGGGTCAACAACGGTTTGCTTGTCGAGCCGAATGGGGTAAATGATGAAATAATAAATGATGAAGGCCCCTGAACTTAAAATAATCAATACTTTGACAAAGGTAGGGGCTTCGGTGAGGCGAGTGACAAAGCTTTCTAAAAAACCGGCTATGATGAAAATGGGTACCAGCCCCACAATGATTTTAATGCCCTTGGTAGCTCCTTTTTTCAAGGAGGTCAACCTCGAGTAAGTTCGGGGAAACAAGATGCTATTACCCAGGGCAAAACCCGCAGCTCCCGCAATAATGATGGCCGAAATCTCGAGCGTACCATGTACCCAAATGGTGAGTACCGAGGTCCACAACAATCCTTTTTGAAAGAAAAAATATTGAAAAGTACCCAACATAAAGCCATTGGAAACCAAGATGTAACCCGTACCAAACGAACATAAAAGTCCCAAGGAAAACGCATAAAAAGCTACTCGAATATTGTTGAAGGTAATCCTGAAAAACATACTACTTTGGTGCATGCCTTTGTAAATCGCCATGGGGTCTCCATTTTCGATATTGTTCAGGGTTTGATTTATGTATCCATCTCCCATAATAAGTCGAGGAAAATGATCATCGTAAGCAGTAGAAAGCGCGCCCAGTAAACAAGCGATGAAAAACACCAAAAAAGAATAGAAGAACTCTTTGTGTACACTACGAAACAACTGAGGCAATTCGTACAACCAAAAATTGACCATACGACTTCCACTTTCTCGTCGATTGCGATACAGAGATTGGTGTACCTTTACCGCCAGATTGTTGAGATAACTGGTCGTCTTGCCTCGAGGATAATTGGTACGGGCGTAGGCGAGGTCGTCGGTGATATCGATGAACAGATTGGCCAGTTGGTCTGGATTGGGTCGTTTTGTTTTAAGCAAGCCTTCAAACTCTTCCCACTTGTCTATATTTTTTCGTACAAAGGTGGTTTCGCGCATAAATTTTCGCTTTTTTTGTTTACGGCAACATGAAGTAAGTGACTAACTGTGGTTTAATATTGACTACAAAAATTGTTCAATGACTGGATGGTTTAGTAATGTATTCATTAGATAGCATTGTACTAACAACAGGCATCAGGTCACTTGCCTCAAATCACTTATCGCTCTTTGGCCAAGTTAAAGAAAAACATTGAAAAGATGAGCAGAGTAAGCATTGAAACTACCCAAAACGTAAAGATTGATTACGAGCTCGCCAGCATTGGGGATCGTATTCTGGCTTTTATCATAGATTTTTTGATTACCCTTTCTTACTTGTTTGCGGTTTCTTTTTTGTTGAATTACTTCGCTGAGTCTTTGCTTGAGCTACGCCTCTATTGGCCTTTGCGTATTATTGTGCAGTGGCTACCATTTATGTGCTATACGTTGCTTTGTGAAATCTTTATGAATGGGCAAACCATCGGGAAGCGCCAACGAAAGATCAAGGTACTTTGTATGGATGGTACGCAACCCACTTTAAGCAATTACCTGATTCGCTGGTTATTACGTCCCATCGATATTTATGCTACTTTTGGAGCCGCCGCCATTGTAACCCTGGCTACCAACGGCCGCGGACAACGCTTGGCAGACATTACAGGTGGAACCACGGTGGTAAAGGTAAAACCTAAAATACAATTGGCCGATTTGCGTCGTTTGTTTCTCACCCCAGTCGAACATTACCAACCTGTGTATGAGCAAGTACTGATATTGTCTGACAACGACATCAACATTATCAAGGATATGTTGGCCAAACAACATAAAATTCGTGATCGTAAAATTTTCGACGCTTTGGTAAAGAAAGTCAAAGAAACCTTGAACATAGATTACGAAGGTGCTGCACTGCCTTTCTTGCAAACCATTGTAAAGGATTATAATTATTTGGCAAATCAAGAGGCTGGGTAGGTTTAGTCCACAGTCCACGGTCGATAGTCCACAGTAGCGCAAAGCGGAACAATTGATTGAATGAAAAGTGAAAAACGTAAAATGAAAAATAACACGTCGATTCGCGGAGCCATTTAGCCATTTAACAATGAGCGAAGCGGAGCAATAGTAATAAATCATCACTTCGCGCAACCATTTAACAATGAGCATAGCGGAACAATGTAACAATAGAGCAATCAGCGAAGCAAAACCATACAACAATTT
>CALDJV010000375.1 GCA_937899305.1 uncultured Cytophagaceae bacterium | reverse complement strand
ATTCCAAATTATCAACTAACATATTTAGGTTTTTTATAGGGTGGTTTTAAAATTACTAGCAATACCAGTTAAGCTAGAATAAACATCAGGTGAATAATAAAAAAAATAATAAACATAACCACCCATTACCACGATGAAAGTACAGTTTAACTTAAAACCACAATGCAATTTAAATCCAGTGCTGATTACTTATCTTAAAAAGAATAAGTTCTTTACGCTGCTGGTTCATTTCTTTTTTCTTACCCACAAAATCATTACCTATAGAGGTACCTTCGCTTATTATCCAGATCGATTGTCAGCCTACTGGTAACTTTGGGTATTTCTTACCCTTACCATCAGCATAAAATAAGTCATGTGACAAATTCAATATGACAGCAAGTATCAATATTTGCTGCAGCTTGCTTATTGTCTTTGATGAACCCTGCTATTTTCCTAACCCTGATAAAATATCTATGAAAAAAATATTCCTTGGCATCTTTGTGGGGATATATCTCTGTGGGTGTAATCCAGATACATCTCAGAATAAGAAAATCTCCCCTGTGCTATACCATAAGCCAAAATCTTTTCCAATAAACCTAAATAAAGGTTACTCAAATAACTTAATAAATGGTAAAACCATTTACCCCATTGTTCGACGAGGCAAAGATACGGTCACTACTGGTCATGCTTTTCCGGTTACATCGCAGGTGCTAGATGTAAAACCAATCTTATTTCCATTGACCAATAAGCAAATACAAAAACAGCCATTGTATTCGAATGTCAAAAAGGTCATGCCGCCTACGATTCATGAGGTAAGAGGCCAAAAGCAAACACTGGTTGAGCGACAAGAAGTAGTTATTAACTCTAAAGGTGAGACTGTTCCTACTGGTGTGCCTTTGAGCTTGGCAGGCAAAAAGCAATTAATGAAATTTACTTCTTTGTCAAAGACTACATTTCCACACTATAGAGATAATTCATTGTATGATATTCAAGTGTTTGGTAACCAGCAAGGCCTCAACTCTACCATTGTTTATGATATTTGTGAAAGTAAAAGAGGTGGGAAATGGCTGGCCACTTATGAGGGTATCAGTTACTATGATGGGACTTCATTTACCCATTTTACTTCTGAAGAAGGCTTACCCAACGGCAATGTGAGAGCCATTTTAGAAGACTCTAAAGGGAATATTTGGTTTTGCCCCAAAGGGCGTGGCCTATGTAAATATGATGGTGATACCTTGACTGTTTTTGATGAATCAGAAGGGCTCATGAATAACGCTGTTTTTAATTTGACTGAAGATGCTTATGGAAATATTTGGTGGAGTACCTTTCAAGGAGTGACGAAGTATGATGGTAAAAATATAACCCATTACCATTTAGGGCAGTCAAATTACACAAAGTTATATGCTGATTCTGAAGGATTTATTTGGGCGGCTTCCAGCGAAGAAATTGTAAGGTTTAACGATGAAAATCTGATCAGTTTTGACCTTAAAAAAATAGTGTTTGGGGCGCGTGTGGCTACTATATTTGGGGATAAAACAGGAAATATGTGGTTTGGTCTTCATCGTGGGGGGGTACTAAAATATGATGGTAAAAAGTTTCTGCAATATTCCACAGATCAAGGACTGCCTGGTAAATCGGTGTATTCAATAACAGAAGATGAGACTGGTAATCTCTGGCTGGGAACCAACAAGGGATTGGTGAGATATAGTCAGGAACAGTTTGAAGTCTATACTACCGAAGAAGGTTTAGTCAGTAATTTTATTATTAAGATGATGCTAGATAAGCAGCAAAACCTGTGGCTAGGAACTTACCGGGCTGGTCTTATGAAGTATAAACTGACTTCGTTTAGGCACCATTGTTTGCAAAAAACAAATCAAGAAGAAATAATTCGCTCTTTTTACGAAGATACACAAGGGAATTTGTGGGCCATTACTCGTGACTTAGGGCTACTAAATATTAAGAATGACACCATCACCACCATTTCGCTTGATAATGCGAATATCAATCATATTGCGTATGACCTGACTAAGGACAAACAAAATAATGTTTGGATTGGGGTCAAAGGAGGAGTGATTAAATATACGCCTGAACAATGCGTATTTTATCCGGTGGTTGCTCAGAACAACTATGTAACCACCCTTGTAAATGATGCTCAAAATAATGTTTGGATAGGAGTAGAGCAAGGGGTGATTAAGTATGATGGTAAACAGTTTGTGAAATATTGCTTGCCACTCGATACCAGGGTAAGAGATCTATTGATAGATAAAAAAGGAGCGATTTGGTTGGGTACCCGCTTGGGCTTATGCAGATTGAAAGATAACCAAATGGTGGTATATACCGAAAAAGAAGGGTTGAGCAATGTCGTCATTACAAGTTTATTAGAAGATAGCAAGGGGAAAATATGGATAGGGACTTACAACGGAGGAGTAATGACGTTTGATGGAAAAGGATTTACTTACTATACTACCAAAGAAGGGTTATTGTCAAATCACGTCAAATCGATGATTGAAGATCGCGAGGGAAATGTATGGATAGGCACTGAAAAAGGATTGTGCTTGATGCGGTTGCGAGAAAAATCATATCAAGCAGCACCTGAGACTTACAACATCATAAGCTATGGGCAAGAAGCGGGTCTAAAAGCCCTGGATTTTGAAGCTCGCTGTGTTGTACTAGATAAAAACAATACAATGTGGTGGGGAGCGGGCAAGACAGTGATAAGTTTGGATTTGAATCGTTTTAAGTTACAACAAAATACACCCGAGGTCCAATTAAGACAACTGGATATTAATGGAGGATTCATTGATTTTAGATCATTGCCCGATAGCTTGGCATCAGCCATTAAGTTTAAGAAAATTTCGGCGTTTGAAAATTACCCCTCACAGCCTACATTAGACGACCACCATAGACATATCAAATTGCATTTTTCAGTGTCTAATGCAAAACAACATCAAAAAATCAAGTACAGTTATAGAATAAAAGGGTTGGGGAAATCGTGGAGTCGGCCTTCTGAGCAACCTGTAGCTGAATATCAAAACTTACCCTATGGGGCACATACTTTTCAGGTAAAAGCCATTGGAGAAGCCCAGATATGGGGTAAACCTTTAGAATATAAATTTATCGTAAAACCTCCCATCTGGAAAAGCAAAGGATTTATTCTTTTGTACGTGATTGGAGGGCTCGCCTTCATTATTATCTATATAAAATGGCGTTTATCGAGGTTCGTCGAAAAACAACTGTTGTTAGAGAAAAAGGTAGAAAAGCGAACCTTGAAATTGAACGAAGCCATTCAAGAACTGAATAAATTGAATATTGACCTACATCACAGCAAAGCCGAGGTAATAGAGTTGAAAGAAAAAGAGCAGAAAATTTTAACGAGTCAGATTGCACAACGAGAAAACGAATTACTGCTCATCATGAAAACCGTGAATGAAAGATTATACAAAGCTACTGTGATTAGAGATGACTTGTTTTCGGCAATTAAAAATGGTGGTGATGAACGCATATTGTCGGTAGCAAACGACTTTTCTAAATTCATTGAATCTACCAGCAATCTTGATATTTTGATGGAGCGTATTGAAGAGAAGTATCCCGGAATGTTAATGAAAATCAAGTTAGCATACCCTGACTTATCAGCCAATGATGTCAAGCATTGTTTATACATTAAGCTCAATCTGACATTAAAAGAAGTTGCTCAATTACATAATGTATCGGTATCTGCAGTGAAGGCAGCCCGTAATAGACTGAAGAAGAAAATGGATATACCAGAAGGCATTTCACTCAAATGTTTTATTGGATCGGAATTCTAAATGATTAGAAAATGGGGCGATGGGCTTGATTACGATCAGCTGAATGGCCTTTTTTATCAAGGTTTCTTCAACTGATTTACCATCAAAGGCCTGACAATATTTTTGAATACTGTCAGGCCTAAATTATTGATTTACAGATGGTGAAACTAATACTTCAACAACACCCGATTGGTTTGAGTACCTTGTAAGGTAGGAGTTTGCTCAATGCCGTGTAGTTTGCGGGCCCAATAAGGCACTCCCTCGGTTTGGTTGGCAATAAAACGATACACCTCTTTGATTGTAATCTGCTTGTCTTTATTGAAGTCAGCATTGTAGTGATGGAGGGCCTTCAAAAAGAAATAAGTAAAGAGGCCGTGTTGTTTTTCGTTGTACCAACTCGATACTTGGGTACCCTTGGAAGAGCTCAATAACACCGCGTTTTTGAGTTTATACAAGTGCTTGGGCTTGATTTCAACCGGGGAGATGTTCTTGAATACCGAGCCATTGAGGGTGGCCCCCGAAAAACAAGCGTCCAACACGATGGTAATGGACTTGGCGGGCAACTTGGCCAGGTTTTGATAAAATGTATTGGTAGCGTATCCGCTCAAAGCCAAATAATTGGGAGAGGCATCCACTGGTACAAAATAAGCTTGTTTGCTGTTGAGATCGGGTGCACCATGCCCAGCGTAAAAAATAAAAACCTCGCTTTTATTGGGTACAATGCTATTGTAGAGTTTGCCCTTGTAAGTGTGTTGGTTGCCAAACAAGAGCTCAAAATCGAGCTTGGAAGCATTTTCTACGTAAAAAATGTTCCCTTCCTTGAACCCCAGCGAAGTAGTGAGGTACTTTTTCATCATTTGGGCATCATGCAGGGCAAAATCTACCTGAGGTGCTTTTTTGTAGCTTTGATTGCCAATGACCACGGCGAAGGCTTTTGGGCGACTCAAGCGATTTTTAGGCAATTTTTGGCCTATATGCTCACTGGGTTTTGACGATACAACGCTTGGCGGAGCCGTGATTTTTGCTCGGGAAATGGCCTTGTTTACCATTTTTTGAGAAGCGTGAAAATGACGCACTGGTTGGTTGTGAGAAGTGTACAACCTTTGAGTAGTAGGATGGCTCATGGTGAGTGAGGCCACTACCAGCTGATGATTTGCCCCAAAACCAAACTGAGGGCGGAAGGTGAATTTTTGAAAGTCTTGCTTGAATTGAGGTGCTTCCTTGATGGGTACCTTCACATAACAATGAAAGTAATTGGCAGTAGTGATCTTAAATAGTTCGTGGTCGGCATCGTATTGTAATTTTGATCTTTTCCAATCCAAGGATACTTGACTCTGGATAATTTCCTGGGAAAATTGCTGGGTTTTTTTCTTCAATTGCGATTGATTGGTAATCCGGGCCTTGTGATCGGCCGTTTTTTCAAATTCACCTTTCTGTAACCACTGGTGCAATCTTTCTTGGGCCAGTGCTTTCAACCGCTTCCCGGTGATCCACATGTGGGTCCGGTATCTTTCATCAAACATAGCAAGGTATTGATTGTTATCACTAAAGCTCACTTTTTTGATCTTGCGTGAAAGCTCAAATTCCTGGATTTTTTGATTGGTAAGTACTTCGTATAAAGTGGCTTGACGATCCCTTACCACTACTTTGTATTGCCCGTGTATACTGTATTGTACTTGAGTATAATGTCGGTGGTGACTATAGGTTTGGTGTTGTTTATTGGCCGCCACATTCCATATGATTGTACTGGCGTGCGTTCCCACAATCAAGTATTTTCCTCCTGGGCTAAACCTTAATCCATTGATTACATTGTGTTTGAGTGTGGTTATTTTTTTTCCCTTCCTAAAGTTCCACAACTCTATTTTATCTAAATGGTTAACCACGATATGTTGGTTATCGGGGCTTACCACCATTGTACTGTATTTTCCTTCTGTGTTGTCGAAGGACTGTACCAGCTTACCCGTGGATAGCGAATATACTCGGAATTTGCGATTTCCTAGGGTAATCAGGTATTGTGGGGTACAGCCCATTTGGTAAATATAATTTTTGCAATCAATAGTGTGTGAATATAGCCCAGTAGCGGGTACTCTGAATTTGATAGACGATTTTTTCCGCTTACCTCGCCTTCGTTCGCGATACGATACCTCGGGAGATGTAGAAGTAACCCAATATTTGCCGCCAGGGCTGAATAAACTTTGGTCGACCTTATCTGTCTCTCGAATTTTTTCCCAGGAATCGGTTTTTCGTATGGTTGCCTGTCTGCTATAACTGCCTTTTTTGTGAGTGAGTAAAAACCTATTATCGGCACTGAAGTCACAAGACTCATCACTAAATGTTTGCGTTAGCTTTTGGGTAGTCACATCATATATGCTGATCTTTTCATATCTTTTTGTAGGGCGATGGGTGACGGCCAGCCACTTGCCATCCGGGCTTATTTTTAGAGAATAGATGGGGGCTTGGTGTTGTATTTGCCGATGAGCTACGAAGGTTTGTGCTTGTAATATAGTAACACAAAGTAGTTGTAAAAATAAGGTCGAAATTAAGTTTTTCATTATTCAGTTTTTGTCTTTGTTAAGTGTTTCTTCCTCAATATAAGACACTAAACATTGACCAAAAGGTGAAATTATACCAACTCAGGATACTTTTAGAGGAAAAACCAACCCTACTGAGTACAATGATGTTTTCAACAACTATTTGCAGCGTTTTCAAGGGGATGTAGAAACTGAGGCAAGAGGGGAGCAGACAATGAGGTCGTGTTCATCAAAATAGAGGTAACAATGGGGTGAACTAGATCGGCTGGTTGAGGAGAAAGTTGATATAGTGTAAACTAAAAATTGATATAAGAGCGTATGTTGTTATGAGTAATATAAAGTAGCAGACTTTCTGATAAAGTGTATGAAATAAATAGATAGAAACACTTATTTAAAATAGTTGATAAAAAAAGAGCATAATTATAACCGCCTGAATCTTTCGTATCTCATTTGGTCCAATCAAATAGGTCGTAAAAGATTGTATAATCTAAAAGCTAAGCAACCGCCTTGGAGGTAATTAGTTCAATGGGTAAGGCAATGAAATCTTCTTTGAATAATTCACCTTCTTCTAATACTGCTTCATTGTTTTCTGGGACACACCAATACACCTTTACTGGGATTTTTCGCTTGATATGGGCAGCTTCTAATAACTGGAGTATTTGAAAAAGAATGGCCGATGAAGGAGTATTGAAATAGGTCAATTGAAAGTGAAACGTAATTGGACGTTCATTAATTGACAAATAGTTTTCTAGCCAATCTAATATTGGTTTATAAAACTCGTAGGCGTGTTCTACGTAGGACTCACCAGTGAGACTAAATTCATTTTGAGTAGTGTCAAACAACACTCGCGGGGTGAAGTCATGTTCTTCAATTTCAAAACTTTGCATAAATGAAAAAGCGATTGATTTTGGGTTAAACTAAATGATTTTTGGATACTTTTCGTTTGAAAAACATCGTTTCTTGCTGGTTAGCTGGGTAAAGTAGGGGAGTGATCTCCAGTTGGGACGATGATATAAAATCCTCGACATCTTCCAGCATATCAAGATCATCTGCGTGGTAGTACCAGTTAATCGCTACCTGCCCACCCGATAAGTGATACTTACCTAATAGATTGATGACATGGGCCAGGCTTTTTCGTGAACTTGAATTATAATATCCAAGCTTGAATTCCCATTCCAAGACCCCTTTTTTTTCTTGGACATATGTCGTGATCCATTCGATGATGGCTTGATAAAATTCACGGGAGTCTTCCATGTATGAGTTTCCTGAAATCACACATTTTCC
>CALDJV010000374.1 GCA_937899305.1 uncultured Cytophagaceae bacterium | reverse complement strand
CAAGATATTATATCAATATATAGTGTTATGAACCCATTATTAAAATTGGTAGAAGAGGAGTATCAGGAACAACGCAAAGATATCCCTAATTTCGAACCTGGTGACACGGTAAATGTACACGTGAAGATCCGTGAAGGTAATAAGGAGCGTATCCAGCAATTCCGTGGTACTGTGATTCAGCGCAGAAACCCCAACTCAAATGGTGAGACTTTTACAGTTCGTAAAGTGTCAGGGGGTGTAGGAGTAGAGAGAATTTTCCCATTATTGTCTCCAAATATTGACAAAATTGAGGTGGTAAGAAAAGGAAAAGTTCGTCGCGCACGTTTATTTTATTTACGTGGTAAGTCTGGTAAAGCAGCCAGAATTAAAGAAAAAAAATAAGCATTTATTGCTCTTTCAATATTGCAAAATGCCTTTTCAGGAAGCAGACAAACCGCTTGTCTGCTTCTTGTTTTTTTATAACCCATGATTTCCTCTCCCGAAGTTCGTTTTTTGAATTTTCCATCCATTATTTTTGTTCTCTCACAAACTCAAAATAAATTTTATTGCCATTTTTCCTGATTTGGCTTTGAACTGATCATTCATTATTAACCATCAATCATTCAAATGAACATTGCATTTTATAAATACCAAGGTACTGGCAACGACTTCGTGATGATCGACGACCGTTCCGAACAATTTCCATTGGACAACCAGGAGCTCATTGCTCGATTGTGTCATCGTCGATTTGGCATTGGTGCCGACGGGCTGATCTTGCTACGCAAAGCTGAAGGTTACGATTTTAGAATGGTTTACTTCAATGCTGATGGTCGTGAAGGCTCGATGTGCGGCAATGGAGGACGCTGTACCGTTAAATTTGCCCAGTTCTTGGGAATTTTTGAGACCGAAACCAAATTTATTGCGGTAGACGGAGAACACTTGGCCAAAGTAGAAAACGGCTTGGTACACCTTAAAATGAATGATGTGGCTCAGGTAGAGGTCAATACTGGTCATTATTTTCTAGACACTGGATCGCCTCACTATGTACAGTTTGTACACGATTTAGAACAGTTTGATGTGTTTGCTGAGGGCAAGGCCATTCGCTACAATGACCGCTTCAAAGAAGTAGGAACCAATGTCAATTTTGTAGAAAAAATGGACGAGCAACACATTTTTGTACGCACTTATGAGCGTGGCGTAGAAGATGAAACCTACTCTTGTGGCACGGGAGTCACTGCGGCGGCCCTTACCAGTGGTTTGCAAGCCATGAAAAGCCCGGTAAGCATCAAAACCCTGGGAGGTGATTTGCAGATTTCGTTTCAACAGCAAGCCGAGCACTTCACCAATATTTACCTCATTGGCCCGGCCGAACCCGTTTTTGAAGGTGTAGTAACCATTTAACATTTGATAACATGGATATGGCGTTATTGGTAGATATTTTAGGATACATCGGAATGGTGGCGTTGTTGGTGGCTTTTGGGCTGATTAGTATGAATAAAGTGACTGCCAATCACGCCAGTTATCAGTGGATGAACCTGATTGGCAGTGTTTGTCTTATGATTAATACCTATTATTATGGGGCTTTGCCTTCGGCTTTGCTCAATCTGATCTGGCTATTTATTGCCTTGGTTTATTTAGTCAAGATCTACAAACGGGTAACAAGCTCGAAAGATCCTCAATGATCTACTACGAACCGAATTACCTACGATGGTGAGTTCTCAAAGTCGAAAATGTGAATGGCTAAATAGTTGCGTAATACATCGCATCACCATTTAGCCATATAACCATCAGCAAAGCCATCAAATGAAAATGGTTTTTGATTAACTGATCGTTCAAAGTATCAGCTTATTGATAAAACTCTCCCACATGCCACAGTACCCCAGCCGGATCATGAATAAAACATTCCCGACCCCAATCTTCTTCTTTGATAGCCCCCAGCCGTACTCCTGGATATTTTTGGGACAAGTTTAATGTTTGTAAATGCTCCCAAAAGTCGGCTACATTGGCCACTTCCAAAAATAGCATGGTATTGTTTACCCAATCTGCTACGTAGTATTTCTGCAGGTAAAATCCCATATTACCGCTCTTCAACAAAGACATGGTATCGGAAATAACGACTTCTTCAAAACCCAAGTCTTGATAAAAAGCCCGTGAAACGTCAAAATCTTTTGACCCTACAAAGGCTCGAATCGATTTGGTTTGTTGTTGTAACATTTTATTTATTCGGTTTAGTCTATAGTTTTTTTAGTTGGGAGTTGGTAGTTTTTTAGTCGGTAGTCAATGGTCCATAGTTTTTTTAGTTAGTAGTTGGTAGTCAGGAGTTTTTAGTCCATAGTCCACGGTCGATGGTCCATAGTTTTAGATCACTTTGCGCAGTCATTTAACAATAAAGCAATGAGCCACAGGCGGAACCTTTAGTCCTGAGCAAAGCCGAAGGAACTAGCCATAAAACAATGAGCGAAGCGAAACCATTTCACAATAGTCATGCAATGCCTCGCACAAAACAACCACAATCAAGACAATGAGCAATCTTGTAATAATGCAATTTATTCAACTATTATAAAACATTCATTATAGAAAATCAATCCACCTACCTACCCTCCAAAATTTATTTTTATTTTTTAACCTTTTGGGGTTTCTCGACATTTAATTAGAGAATATCTTCAGAGAAAATCTATCAACTGGCTCAACAGTAACAACAACAACAACAACAACAACACTGAAGCTGAGGTGTTGAGTAACACCAACGGAAACAAGTC
>CALDJV010000373.1 GCA_937899305.1 uncultured Cytophagaceae bacterium | reverse complement strand
TTTTTTTGTGTTTTCTCTACCTTAGAGTGGGTGCAACTAGACGGGAGCATGACACCTCTACTCACAAAGAAAAGCGATGATGGAAGTATAAGATAAAGCATTTCAACGGAATACTAAATGATTTTACGGTTATGAGTACAATCTCCCATATTTTACCGAATAAAAATCATCTTATAGCATCATAATAGGATATCCATCATTGTCTAAAAAATTGTATCATAACGTACTTTAGATACATTTATACCTGACAGATTTTGAAAATCTGTCAGGTAAAATATATTGAATATGCATTGGTTTGAGACATATGATGCCCATCAATTTTTAACCATCTGAAAACTAAATATTTCAGTCCCTACTTTCACTTTCAGCATGTTAATTCCTTTTGACAAATTGGTAGATGCTACCGATACCTGTCCGTTGACTAACCGGCTACTAAGATGACTAATCACCCTCCCTTTTGAGTCCGTCACTTGGATAGTTACCTTTGCGTTCCTTTCATAACCAGATAGTTTGATGTGGAACGGTTTGTTTTCCAAAATTGGATTGGGAAATGCAGTAGCTTTTTTACCATTCACTTCCTGGCTAAGTGCATTGGAGGTTCTTGCATTGGCACATTCGGTAATGGTTAAAATACTGGTATTACCGCTACCCAAGGCTTCACTGTGGGCGGTTACGGTCAAACTGCCTCCGGTAAAACTCAAGCCATAATTCACCTCTATTTCTGGATCATTGGTGACTACAGTATTTGTTTTACCCGTCCCATTTTGGCTTGCCTCCGCAGGAAGCACCCAAATGTATTGATCTGCGTTGGCGACTGGCTCCACCGAATACTTCACCACCTCATCACTTGGGCAAACCTCCGTCAATCCATGTAACTCGCCTACATTAGGGGCTGGCGGCAAAGGTTTCTCTAAAATCAATTTGCTGCTTTGCTTTTCAATCTCACTGCGCTTTTGTAACATAGGTCTCAGTTGTCCACTATTATACAAAGCCGCCTGATCCTGATAAAATGGGCTCCCTGGCACCCCAGATTGCCCGGTGGGTATCACCCCCAGAGATTTCTTTTTAATGCCCGAAAAATCAACCAAGGTCCGATTCCCGGCCCCGCTGGTTTTGGCCACCCGGTAATCGCCCGAAGTACCTACTGCAAACAGGTCAAGTTCCGATTTATTCAATACATTGATCCCTCCAACAAATGGGAATGGCCCCAAATTAAAATTGGAGAGTTGTTCTGGTACCAGAAACAAGGCCGGAAAACCTGTATACAGCTGGGTGTGTACATCACCCCAAGTGCTACCCAGTAAACCCGTTTCTACCAGTTTTTTTACGGTATTGTCAAATGCCTCGGCAAAAATATCCTCTCGACTTTCTTGTTGATGAAGGGTCGTTACGTTATCGTACCATACAGACGACTCATTGTTTAAGATGTCCACAAAAGAGCGGTCCACTACATCATACAGCGGCGTGCCTCCCTGAAAAAACACCTCAAATACATCTCGTCCGATTTCATCTTCAAAAATGCTTTTCAACAACTGGTAGTACAATTGATAAAACACCAATGGACCTTTGGATTTCAGCTTGTGGTTGCCTTTCCAGTTTCCCAATATATTGACTGCTTTTTGGTGGTCAGCTGACTTAGTAAGGATTGGATGAGACTGAAGTTCATTCAGCACCTTGTCTTTCAGTTTTTTGAAAACACCCGATTTTGTATTCTTGAAGAGTTTTTGTAAATCTTCCGAAGAAAATTTAGGCTGGCTCTTCAGTTTCTTTTTGAGTATTTTGGCCCGCGTACCCGCTACATAATACCCAGGGTAAGGCTTGCCATCTACTTTGCCAATCTGATTGTTGGCCGAATAAATAAACCCACTTGTAGGATTCACCGAACGAGGATTTTTTTTGAACGGGAAAAAGCCCAATGGTTCATCGTTTCCGCTGGCTCCATCTAAAATCATTTTTGAATTTACGTGATCGGGTCGTTTCAATAGTTGGGCTACCGCAAACCAAGCAATGTTATTGTCTTTGTCGGCATATTGTACATTATAACCCGGCCCAATGTGTTTTTTCGCCGCTTTTTTAAACTGTCGTAGGTTGTTGGCATTGTTGATCCCAAAAAAAGCTTCCATGGTACGGTCTGGAAAACGAAAAGGAACATTGTATAACGAAACTGGATCTTCACCCGCGATAAAACCATTGACATTGCTGATAATGGCGCCATGGGGAGTCACTTGCACCTCAAAAGTAGAATCTCTGAGCGTGTTGTCATCCTGCAAAATTTGAATGGTTTCCTGGCGGGTTTGCAAGTCTACCCATTGACCATTAAACATGACTTGATGAGGGTTGTGAGGGTTGATGGTCTCTTTGTAAAGGTCTACATCATCGTTGAGCATGACCGTAACTCCCCAGCTCGTATTTTGATTGTGGCCAATCAAACACCAAATAGAAAACGGAAAAAACAATCCGTATAGGTTCTGTCCAGGATACACCAAATGCGCCTCGTAAAACAAATCGGGCTTTGACAAACCAATGTGACCATCACTTGAGAAAAACGGATTTCCAGTGGTTGACTTCTCCCCTGCAATCGCGTATCCATTGCTATTTTTCAACCCATATTTTTCATAATGAGTGGTAATACCCGTAAGCGCCTGGAAAAGTGGCTTGCCCATGGGTTGCTTCGTCTTTTCAAACCGGTGACTGGGCCTCTTCGAATCACCGCTCCGTTCTGGAAATGATTTGTTGATTGGTTTTCCAGTTTGTACACTCAAATCCTCAAAATAAGCGGGATCATTCAGTATGTCTTTTAGTTGAGTGGTCACCGCATCGGAGTGGATGCCCAGTGAGGTAAAACCAAACTGAAAATTGATAAAAGTGGCAAACAAGTCCTCGAGGGTGTATTGCTGCGGGGTCTTTCTGGGCAAATCTTTGGGCCGATTTTCATCAGTAAGCGTAGCCAGGTAAGCGTTTATTCCGGCCAAATAGCTGCTCAAAGCTTTTTTATAATCCGTATTGGGCGCTTCGTTAAATGCCTTGACGGTTTGACGAGCCGCCTCCAGAATCCCAACTGTTCGTACGGCTACATCAGAAGATACCGCACCCGGACTTTGTGATACTTCGGCAAGGGTACCCGTACCCAAACGACGAAAAACTTCAAATTGAGCAATGCGTTCCTGGGCATGAACAAAACCAAAAGCATAATAGGCATCTTCTATATTCTCTGCATACATATGGGGAATGCCATAGCCATCAAAAAAGACTTCTACATTTTGTTGGAGGCCTTGTAAGGTGGTCTTACCAGCATATTTAGGAATTTGAGCGAGGGTGGCTTGGTATGAAACCAGCAAGGCCAGGAGCATAGCAATGCCTGCTACTGTAATTTTGCTAAAATTAAGCATTATGTTCGGGGTAGTAGTTGAATGATCAACTGGTTAAAAAATGATACTGTTGCTTAAATATAAAGAATAGGCCGTAAGTACCTCCTTCTATGGGCTTTTTTTTAGCAAAGGAAATCATAAGATAACATGCGTAACTTTAACTACATATTGATGGGGTTTCAAGCAAAGCCTTCAAAGCATCGGGAGATCAATTCTGGGTAAATTGCACGAGGGATAAGGTTTATTTGTCAGAGTGACGTAGTGTGACACAGGATGGCATTATCAAACCAAGTACTTATTCTGAGCATCTCATCAAATGCAACATTGTTGCATTCATAAAAAATCACTTACTTTACAATACAATTCAACCATTCTGGTATTTTATCTAGTATGATATTTTGGGCCTGTGGTGGATGAAACCAAAATTTCTGGCAACCATCAAACACAAGGTAATTTGCCATGAGTCCTTAATAACAACAAAATTATAAATCAAATTTGCAATGAATCGTACGCGTTTTCTTAGAAATATAATGGGGCTGGGTCTACTCTCCCTATGGGGGTGTCAAACCAAAGGCAGCGAAGCTGGTCTGGCTGCCCTTGAAGGGACTGCACAAAAACAAAGTGACAAGGAAGCTATGAAGTTGCTCCGGCAGGAACTAAAATCAGCCTGGGTTCGGTCCGAAACCATGACCCTGACCAATGTGGAGCAAATGCCCCCTGATTTTTTTACTTTCAAATATACCGATGAGGCCATGACCTTTGCTGAACAATGGCGACATTGTGTCATCTATACTTGTGGACAATTGGCAGGACGGGCAGGGCTAAAAAACCCGTACAAAGACGTAAAACTTCCGGTACAAATGCCCAAAGAGGATGTGATCAAAGAGCTCAAAAACATGTACACTTTTGTACGAAAGTCTATCGACGAACTACCCGACGAAAAGCTCAATGCTACCTGTAAATTTGCTGGGGATACCATCCCCATTTGGCGTTTGTTTTATGCCCTAGAAAACCACATCATTCACCACCGAGGACAATGTGTGGTATACTTACGACTAAAAGGGGTGGTCCCCAAAGGTTTTTATGGATGGTAAGATTTAAACAAATCGGGGTATCCCACATTCATCAGGTTTTTAAAATCTATCAGATGTAAATATTTAAAATAAGAACAAAATGAACACTTCGACATTCGTTGAGCTAGAAGAAAGCTTAAAATTAAACCCTCAATTTGCCAAGCGCGGAGGACTACTACCAGTAGCAGTACAAGAAACCTCCACCGGGCAACTTCTGATGCTGGCTTCTGTAAATGAAGAAGCTTTAACGAAAACCCTCAAAACCAAACTGGCTACATTTTGGAGCACTTCCCGCAATCAACTTTGGACCAAAGGAGAAACTTCGGGAGATATGCTCAAGGTAGATAGAATCCTCATTGATTGTGACCAAGATGCCCTTGTATATCAGGTCACCCTGCTAGGTGGAGGCGTCTGCCATACCTACAATTCAGAGGGCAACCACCGAAAAGCTTGCTTTTATAGAGAAATCGACCTGGAGCAAAATGACCTTCAGTTCATTGAAGGCATGCAATAATAAAAAATACAACCCTCGGTAGCTACAAGAAAAGCTTCAGAGTCATTGCCATTCTGGCCCCTTGTACATGTCAAAAGCAACTTGTTCAAAACGAAGCACAAGTTGCTTTTTCGGCTTGATTGCCTTACAAATGATCGACGGGACTACTACTCAAACCTTACCTCATAAGGTCAAGATATGCACAACAGGCATTGGTTTATACTGGTTTTTTTATGCTGGCACTAGAGTAAAGTTCAAGTTTACCGTACCCGTTTTGCCTTGTTCTGCTGTGGTGTATTTTAACTCATTCGCCGAAATACTGACACCACTCAAAGTAAGCGTGTTGCCACTGGCAGTCAAGGTAAGGGTGGTTTCGTCAGTTGAAATTTCCCAGCTTCCGGTAAGCGAAGTACCATCACGCTGTACCAACCTAAAACTTTTGGTTCCATTGGTTTCTTCCAGGGTAAGGCGATACTGACCAAATTCATTGGTGATGTTCAAAGTCCCTTCCAATACCTGAGAGGCCTTCCAGGTTTTCAGTAAATTTTGGTTGGTAGTCGTACTTGGGGCAGGGTCACTCCCCCCTTTATTGCAAGCTGTCAACCCTACTACTACCAAGGCAATGATATAGCATATTTTCATTGGTTTCTTTTTTGAATGTGACACATTTTGAACAAGTTCCTACAATTTGGTGACCCGACGTACAATCGTCTTGCCTCCCGTACTTATTTGTAGCAGGTATTCTCCTGCATTCAATTGTTCCACTGGAATCTCCAGTTCACCATTTCTAATCATCTTGCCCATCAACAATACCTTCTTCCCTTGGTGGTTCAACAGGGTGATTTCGGCATAACTGGCAGCCGCTGGTTGGGTAATTTTAATTTTTAGCATCACACTTACTGGATTAGGAAAAACAGTCACCTCACCAACCTTCAATTGTTGAGGCAACGATGTCACCGTGCTTTGTACTGTCAAAGTCTGGGTCACAGTCGCGGCATTGTAGTGAGCGTTTCCAGCTTGACTGGCCGTAATCGTGGTCGTACCCACCCCTACTATAGTAACCGTATTGCCTGAAATGGTGGCCACACCAGTATTGGAACTCGTAAACGTGACTGCGTTGCCCGAGGCGCCTCCAGTAGCCGTGAGGTCAAAATTGGCATCGCCTAAAGTTTTGGTAGCGTCATTGCCCAAGTCAAAAGCAATGGTTTGGTTGGCCTTGTTCACCGTCAGGGTTTGAGTCACGCTGTTGGCGGCATTGTAATCATCGTTTCCGGCTTGGCTGGCCGTAATGGTGGTGGTACCCACCCCTACAATGGTCACCGTATTGCCCGAAATGGTGGCCACGCTGGCATCCGAACTGGTAAATGTCACCGCATTGCCCGGGCCACCTCCAGTAGCCGTGAGGTCAAAATTAGCATCGCCAAAGGCCTTGGTGGCATCATTGCTCAAATCAAAAGTAATGGTTTGAGCGCCTTTATTCACCGTCAAAGTTTGGGTTACATCAGGAGCCGCATTGTAAGAACCATTCCCGGCTTGACTAGCGGTAATGGTGGTAGTTCCAGCCCCCACTACCGTCACCGTATTGCCTGAAATAGTAGCCACATTGGCGTTAGAACTGGTAAAAGTGATCGGATTACCCGAGGCGCCTCCGGTGGCAGTTAAATCAAAGGCTGCATCGCCTACTGCTTTGGTAGCATTGCTGCCTAGAATAAAATTGATCGTTTGGTCAGTTTTTTGAACTTGCCCCTTAAGTTGGATGCTATAAGTGGCTTGAGCGGGGTCATTGCTGGCAATGCTCAACGCGCCCGAGTCATTGTCGGTAGCCGAAGTATAGGTTACTTTGAAAGTGAGCGAGGCACCTGGAGCAATAGAGGCTCCACTGGGTTGTTCGGTAACGGCAAAGGCAGTACCTGAACTTACCCCTACAATGGGTACATTAGACAAGGTCAAAGTAGTGGTAGTACCAATGTTGTTAATCGTGAAAGTTTTGACAATGCCAGTACCTGTACCAAAATCAACCGTCTTTCCACTGGTCACGATGTTTCCATCCACTTGTATTTCTATGCCTATTGCGGGACAATCTTTAGTATCCCCAGTAATGTTCCAGGTTTTGGTATTGGCTAAGGTGTTTCGACTGGTTTCGGCGCTGCAATATTTCAATCCAGTCACACCCAGTGGTACATTGCTTTGTACATTTTGTGCTGCCCAACCTATGAGAGTTTGGTCATAATTACTTCGGCTCAAACCACTGTTCTCTAACATAGCATCCATGCTTGTCACTTTGGTCACATCCCAGTTACCCAAAGGGTGGTCAAAAGCAGTCGCGGATAGAAACATCCTATTCATAAGTGTGACATTTTGAGTATTCCAGCTACTAATGTCCTGATTAAAAATACTTGCGCTTTTAAACATATCAAACATATGAATTACTTTACTGGTATTCCAGTTACCAATAGGCTGATCAAAATTAAGGGCGCTTTGAAACATACTCTCCATGCCAACTACATTTTGAGTATCCCAATTACCTATATCTTGATTAAAAGCAGTCGCCCCATCGAACATAGAGGCCATGTCTTGTACTTGGCCGACATTCCAATTGTTGAGAGGTTGGTTAAACTTGGT
>CALDJV010000372.1 GCA_937899305.1 uncultured Cytophagaceae bacterium | reverse complement strand
CCATACCTTTGTATTTCTCAGAAGCCGATTTTGCCGAAACAGGTTTAGGTATCATCCATTTTTTTAGGGACAATCAAAATCAGGTGAATGGATTTTGGTTGAACACTGAGCATATCCACCATTTAGAATTTAAAAAACTGCATCAACCCCAACACTCCTATGAATGAGAAAGTAAATATTGAAAAAGTGAATCTGGCCAAAAAATTTGATTTATTCAACGATTACTGGCATCCTCGTATTTTAGGGGAGCTGAACGGCCAATACGTGAAAATAGCCAAATTCAAAGATGAGTTTGTGTGGCATAAACATGACCACGAAGATGAACTATTTTTGGTAATCAAAGGAACTTTGTTGATTGACTTTCGTCAAAATAGTGTAGAACTTAATGCGGGTGAAATGATCATTGTTCCCAAAGGAGTAGAACATCGCCCTCATACACTACCAGGAGAAGAAGTGCATGTGATGTTGTTTGAGCCCAAAAACATCCTGAATACTGGTGACCAGTCTGCCAGTGATTTTACCAAAGAGAACTTAGAAAAAATTTAGTATCGTGGGAAGTAAAGCATTTTGAATGAAGCAAATATTGGTGATATATGGACCTCCCTATTCTGGGAGCAGTCATACTGGGTTGCAAATTGCCGAACACTACCAAGGCATCCCCTTGTCGTTGGGTGACTTGATTCGCAAAGAGATTAGAGACAAGTCAAAGATGGGAAAACTATTGCCTGATTATTTGCAAAAAGGTCAGGTAATGCCTCAATTGTTGATAGAACAGCTCATTTTAGAGAGCTTCTCCAAGTACCAATCAGAAGATTTATTGGTTTTCATAAATTTTCCCAAAAATCAGTTTCAAGCCGAAGCAATCGCAGAGATAGGAAAAGCCTTTGGGTTTGAAATGCTGCATGTAATCGCATTGGTCATTCAAGAACAAATGATTATTGATCGCATGCAAAAATCTAATACCAAAGATGTAGAAGCTATTTGGGAAAAATTAGAAGGGTATTACACCAATATTTCTTTTGTAATGAATCATTATGATGATTTGGGGCAATTGTCTATCATTGATTTTAGTGAAGATATTCCAGAGCTTACTCAAAAATATCCAAAATCACCGGGCTTCAGTACTAGTTGAGTTATTTTTTTGATACACTTTAGTCACTTTGCCCTATTTATTCCTTTTTTTATAGGACTTATTACACTAAATTAGAGTTCTAATAACAAGTTTGGTCATATTTTTATCATCAAAATGTCTTCTACCAAAGAAAAGATTGTACGCAAAGCCATAGAAATATTTAACGAGAAGGGAATTAAAAATACCACTTCGCGTGATTTGGCTGATGCCCTAAAGATTAGTCGAGGCAACTTGTCGTATCACTACAAGTCAAAATCGGAGTTGTTCAAAGATGTGTATCGTCATATGTTTGAGACCAACGAAATTAAAATTATGCCTCAAGGCTTGGTTACGCTTACTCACTTCCACGAGCTATTCAAGCAAATGATTGATTTTCAGGATCAATACCGTTTTTTCTTTCTCGATATTATAGAAGTGCTACGCGACCACCCTAACATAGGCAAGCGATACCGTCAACGAGCCCAACGTAGGGTAGACCAAGCCCGGGCTTTGATCAATTATTACATTGGTAGTGGGTTGTTTGAACCCGAACCCATTCCAGGAATCTATGACCAGCTCACCAATGCAGTTTGGATGGT
This sequence comes from uncultured Cytophagaceae bacterium, assembly GCA_937899305.1. Taxonomy (GTDB): domain Bacteria; phylum Bacteroidota; class Bacteroidia; order Cytophagales; family Microscillaceae; genus Microscilla. The sequence goes on along the minus strand of CALDJV010000372.1, from coordinate 3,068 downwards.
GCGGGTGTTTTGGCTCAATCAGGTCTGGATTAAATCAGGAAAAGAGTCAAAAAGTGGGGAGATTTTGATGGATAAAAAAAATGCACTAGAGGCCATTTGGGCACTGCATTACCCTCATTTGACCCCTAAAGGAAAAGCCGAATATTTTGAAATTATGCAATTGGTTAAATAACGTTTTCAAAATAAAAATCATCATACAATATTTAAAATACATCAGAGTGAAACACAAAGAACAACTATGGACTAAAGACTTTATTTTATTTTGTCTTTCTTATCTCTTATTGGCCGCTGGCTTCTACTTTTTGCTCCCTACTTTACCCGTATTTGTTACCGAGGTGTTGGGAGAAGATAAAAGCAAAATTGGCTATATCATTGGATTTTATGCTTTGTCTGCCTTGCTAATTCGGCCATTCAGTGGCTATGCCCTCGACTTTTTAGGACGACGCAGGGTTTATTTGATATCCCTCTTGATGTTTACCCTTGCCACCTTTTTGTATAGCTATGCGGCTACTTTCTTGGGGCTGCTCATGCTGCGCTTGTTTCATGGACTGGGCTGGGGCATGGTTACTACCGGAGGAGGCACCATCCCGGCCGATTTGGTACCCAAGCAAAGAAGGGGAGAAGGCATTGGTTATTTTGGCCTCTCTATTACCTTGGCCATGGCCATCGGCCCTTTATTGGGTTTGTGGATGTTACAAGAAACCAGTTTTGATTTTTTGTTTTACGCTACTTTTGGTATCACGGTCATTTCACTGGGTTTGGCTTATTTGGTCAAATATCCTGACATTGCGGTGGATTCCAAGCCTTCTACTGAAGCCAAAGTAACTCATCAAAAGAGAAAGGTCTTCGAAACCAAAGCAAGTCATGCTTCGGTAGTAGTATTTCTTTTTTGTGTGGCTTATGCCAGTGTGTTTTCATTTGTAGCGGTTTTTAGTCAAGAAAACAAGCTAGGCCACAGTGGTTTATTTTTCTTTTTATTGGCCATTGGGGTAGGTATTTCTAGGCCCCTGGCCGGTAAACTGATGGATCGAAAAGGTCCCAATCAAATCATGTCCCTTAGTTTTTTATTGGGTTTCATTGGCTTTATTACACTTTCGTTCAGTAGTCAATACCTTTCTTTATTTTTGCTTTCGGGCTTTATCATTGGCATTGGTTGTGGGTCAATCATTCCCACTTTGCAAACCATGATTATGAACATGGTATTGCCCGAAAGAAGAGGAGCCGCCAATGCAACGTACTATGCTGCGGTAGACTTGGGCATCAGTGTAGGGTCAGTTGTATTAGGGTATGTAGCTACCTGGATTTCTACTGCTTTTATGTTTCGAGTATGTGCCTTGATGTTTATAGTAGCTGGGGCTTATTTTTTCTCTACTGCTTACAAACACTATTTGCGCAATACGCCAGCACTCGGTTGAAGCCGTCCAAAATCTGCTCGGCATACTTGAGCAGGTTTTGGTTGTTTTTTAGTATTTTAGTAACGCGTTCGCAATAACTGTCCGGCTTAGTTTTATTCCTCTTCGCTACACTTCGTTCCTTTTATTGCCCGTAGCCCTGCTACGAGCGCAAAAAGCGCCTTGTTTAGCTTTGAGTAATTTTACCAAAATCTAGACACTTATTTTGAAAGCGTTACTTAGGTAAGAAATTTGGTGCAAGTAAATCATTATGGAAAAGCCACAGAGTTTTAGAATTTTCAAATTATCTGCTACCCTGGTCAATGCATTGATCTTGATCTATTTTACATTTCAGTTGCTCAATCAACCTTTTTTGCATGGCAATGAGATGCCACTTATCCAAGGGGCCGCTTATTTCAAAAATATCATCTTGAATATTGAAGACAAACCAGCGAAAAAGGATTTTATGTTCATTGATGTAGCTTATGACAAACAGTTGATTGATAAACTAGACACCAATGGGTTTCCGGTGGGCAAGCAGCCCATCATAGATCGTAAAAAACTTGCGCGTTTTTTCAATATTCTTAACAGCAAGCCCAATAATCAGAAATATGTGATTTGTGATATCTTTTTTGCTGATCCAGCCCAGCCCGATGATTGTGTCGGTGATACGATATCGCCCGATGTACAGCTCAAAGCCGAACTGGCAAAGATGAAAAATGTGGTGCTGTCTTACCACTTCAAAAATGACAGTGATAGTCTTGACTTGCCCATATTTTTGGATGCTCCCCGAGGCATTGCTGACTATACCACCACCAACAATACTTTTCTGAAATTTAACCTTTTGCACCGCGATACCATCAAATCATCTCCTTTGTTGATGTACGAGTACTTGCACCGACAAAAACTTAAGAAAAAAAATGGGTTTTATTGGCTCAACAATCGTAGGATACTCAAGTCATTCATTGTAGATTTTAGAATTCGCAACTATGATTTGTTCATTGCCAACGACCATTACAAGGTAGACAACCTCGATGCTTTACTTACCTTAGATGACAAAGACGTATTGGATCACGTCAAAGACCGAATTATCATTATTGGGGATTTTCAAACCGACAAGCATGAAACCATTTATGGAGAAACGGTAGGTCCTCTCATTTTGCTCAATACTTACCTGGCATTGGTCAATGGTGACAATGTCATTACTCCGTTGTTTTTATTGTTTCTGTTTGTGTGTTTTTTTGGTATTTCAGTCATGGTTTTTTATCCCAGCAATTTATTTGAAAAATGGCTGGTCAAAACATTTGAGCATACCCAGTTCAAGCATGCCATTACCGTCTTGAGCTACATGTCCATTCTCATTGCTACTTCTTTGCTTTCTTTTTTTCTCTTCAATACCCATCTCAGTATTTTGTTATTGACCATTTATTTGTGGGCACTCAAAAAAGCCACCCGTTTTGCTTACCGTCAAATTGGTTGGATCAAGAAAGAGGAGCAGATCAAATCCACTTCACAAATGGAAGCAGCCTAAACATTGTAAGCGAAGCAAAGAGACGTGATTTTTAAATACCTAAAAATCACGTCACCTAATTTGTTAGCGTACCCAAAGTATGACAGATTATTAAGGGAGCATCTAAAAAATAACATACCCAATTAGTAGCCGTTCTTTCACGAATA
>CALDJV010000371.1 GCA_937899305.1 uncultured Cytophagaceae bacterium | reverse complement strand
GGCAAAATACTAATTTTGCTAGGGCTGCTTAAGGAAACAGCATTGGTCGATGGTCCATAGTCCATAGCAGCGCAAAGTGGAGCAATAGTTCGCTAAGGCTCGCTTCAGTTACTATCATATTTGCGAAAACAAGAAATAAATCATCGCCTCGCACAGCCATTTAAGATCCTTCCTTCGTCAGGAGAGCTTTAACCATAGAACAATGAGCGCAGCGGAACAATAGAAGGCAATCAGCCGAAGACGGAACAATAGAAAAATATCAAGAAGCCTCGGCAGTTTGTTTTTCTAAGCTATTGAAAAGGAAGCGAAATTGATAAAATATTCGGTTCAATAGGCTGATGTCTTCGGTAATAATTTCGGCCTGACCTTGCATCTCTTGTTTAAAAGCAAGACGTTTTTTGTAGCTCGTTAACAACCCTTGTGGAAGCGCTACCTCTACTACATAATTATTATCTCGATTGATTTCAGAAAAACTTTGAACGTAACCTTTCACCATACCAAACTCTCTGAAATGATAACCATCAAACTTTAGGTTCACCTGTTGCCCTACTTTAATCTTTCCAATACCTACCCCCGACAGTTTGATGCGTCCAATCAATTTGTGAGATTTTGGGATCACGGTTAACACCTCGTCTTTATTATTCACAAATTGCTGGCTGCTCCAATACTTAAAATAAGAAACCCGTCCATTGATCGGTGATTTCAAAACAAAGGTGTTTTCCCATTGAGCGATGTTACTGAGTAGATTTCTGCAGTTCTCATATACCTTTACCTTCAACGATTTCACTTGTTCATCTTCTTGTTGGCGAAGCTCTATGATTAGTTTTTGGTGTTCTTCTATTCTGATCCGGTTATTGGATATGTTGATATCCGAATTGATGTACGCATGGGTCTTTTTGAGATACTCCCCCTCGCGCTTACTAAAATCATACAAAGCCAATACCCCCTCTTGATACAGTTTTTTATCCACTTTATAGCGTAATTCAGCCGTTTTTAAGTCTTTTTCCAACAACAACTTCTGCATCTCTAGTTGTGCGTTGAGGTTTTCGTAATGTCGAATTTGCTTTTGGAGGGATTGTATTTTTTTCGAGTTGTAGTCATTTTGATAGCTCTGCTGATATGCATGCAATGATTGATGCAAGGTAGCGTAAGAGTTCTGCAGTTTACCCAATTGTTGATAATTCTGTAAGCGAAAACTCGTGATCCGCTCATCATTTTCTTTCAATAACTTTAGCAGTCCCTCTAAATCCTGAGCAAGCTTTTGGATCGTTTGTAATTCAGTCGAATTTTCAATCATTCCAAGTTCGTCGCCTTGTTTGACGTAGTGATTGTTTTTGACAAATAATTTCAAAGAGCCATTGGTGCGGGCGTACACCCCCAGTGGCGGTATTTTGGTGGTAATGACTACCCTGGATGAAATGATTTCTGGGTAACGTATCAGCCAGGCAAGGATTACAATAATGATAAAAATAACAAACATGCAGCTAATCCCCCAACGAATAAGCCAAGACGGCATTTTTGCCATTACCTCTTGCACACGGGCACTTCTTAATTCTAATGAATCAGGCATGATAAATTGTTCTTAGTTTTGGTGTCTTATGGTATTTTGTATCAAATCAATCGTTCAGGGATCTTTTCATCTCCAAACCACTGATTTGGGTGCTATTAATTTCTAATAATGTAGTGATGCTTACTTTATTCTAAGTAATGCGTTTCAAAACCAATGAAGTTAGGATCCCAACTCCAATTGATTTTTGACCAACGCGAAATAAGCTCCTTTTTTTGCGGTAAGCGCTTCATGCGTACCTTGCTCTACGATTTTGCCGTGCTCAAGTACCACAATCTGATCTGCATTTTTAACCGTACTCAAACGGTGGGCTACTACTACTACCGTTCTATCCTTAAAAAAATCATCTAAATTCTCTTTGATGATTTTCTCATTGGTCGCATCCAAAGCACTGGTGGCTTCATCTAGAAACAAAAATTGCGGATCTTTGTAAATTGCTCGGGCAATCAACAAACGTTGCTTTTGTCCTACACTCAGGTTAATTCCGTCGTCTCCTACCTTGGTGTTATATCCCAAGGGCAAGCCTTCTATGTAATGGTGAATGTTGGCCATTTGGGCCGCTTTCCTTAATTTTTTGAAGTTGATGTCAATGCCTGCGGCAATGTTGTAGGCAATGGTATCATAAAAAATATACCCCTCTTGCATTACCACACCACACTGTTGCCGCCAAAAACTATGATTGAAGTTTGTAATGTTGACGTCTCCCACCTTGATGGTACCTTCTTGCGCTTGATAAAACTTTAAAAATAATTTGATCAATGTTGTTTTACCGCTTCCACTACTTCCCACGATGGCAGTGACCTTCCCCTGTGGGATCACCAAATCAAGGTCTTTGATTACGTTCGTGGCATTGTCGGCATAGCGAAAATTGACTCCATTCAAGTAAAAAGCAGCATCTTCGGGCAATTCATTCAATGTAGTCGTATCCGATTCTTCATCTTGTTGTTGGTGAATTTCACTCATTCGCTCAAGACTAATCTGGGCGTCTTGCCATTTTCGCATAAAATTTACCAAGTCCTGTAAGGGCGTATTGAGTTGCCCTATAATATAAGACACGGCCATCATCATCCCCAGCGTCATGTTTCCATCTATCACTGCCTTGGCGGCCAAAAACGTGATGATGATATTTTTAAATTCATTGATAAAAGAGGTGCCAATCTCTTGAATCTGTTGCAATGACAAATGCTTGATGTCAATCTTAAAAGTTTTGGCTTGGATGTCTTCCCACTCCCATCGTTTTTGGTCTTCAATGCCGTTCAATTTGATTTCCTGAATACCGTGAATGATGCGAATCAAGGCACCCTGATTCTCAGCAAGTTGCTCAAACTTCTGGTGGTCCAACACCCGTCGTTTTCTTTGAAAAAATAAAATCCAGGCTACTGACAATAAGCTCCCTGCTATGAAAAGCACAAAAATAAGCCAGTTATAAATGGCCAGTACAATCCCAAATATCAACAGATTGAACAAAGAGAAAACTACATTGAGGGTATTGGAAGTAAGGAAGTTTTTAATACGATCGTGGTCTTTGATCCTTTGAAGTAGATCGCCCATCATCTTGGTGTCAAAAAACGCAATGGGTAGCTGCAATAGTTTGATCAAAAAATCGGATATGATAGAAATGCTAATGCGTGCACTCATATGCAACAGCAGCCAACCCCTTAAAGCATCTACAGTAATGCGACTCACAAAAAGGGTGAGTTGGGCAATGAGTATGATGTAGATGAAGGACAGGTTTTGGGTGTTGACTCCAAAATCAACAATGGCCTGGGTAAGAAAGGGAAATGATAGTTGGATCAGGCTTCCAAGAATGACACTCAGAAACAACTGTAGCAAAAAACGTTTGTAACTGGTTACATACGACAATAAAAAAGCAATTCCTGACTTTTGAGAGTAGGCCGACTCAAGCTCAAGCCCTTTGTCGGCAAACTCTGGTGAAGGCTCTAGTATCAATACAATACCAGTATCTTGATCTTCGGAGGCCCAGTGTTGTAAAAACTCTTCGTAGGTATAGTTTACCAAACCTATTGCCGGGTCGGCCACGCAAATCACGTTTTTCTTTACCTTGTACACCACCACAAAATGCTCTTGTTTCCAATGGGCAATGCAGGGCAAGGTAATTTCTTTTTGCAGCGCTTTTAAATTTACCTTGGCACCGTAGGTTCTCAAACCAATGTGCTTGGCGGCAGCACTGATCCCCGCCAATGAAACTCCTTCTCGAGTAAGGTAGCATCGTTCGCGGAGAAACTCTAGAGAGTACACTTTCCCATAATGCTTTGCAATCATACGCAAACAGGAAGGTCCACAATCCATCGTATCGAATTGCTTATAAAAAGGAAATTTTTTCATACTATTAATCACGACATCAGTTGGCACCAAGCCCGCTTCTGCTTAGAGAAACAAGCCCGCCTAATTGTACTTGCAAACACGGTAAAAGCCGGATAACTGAATTGTGAAGTCAACCAATCCATAGGGAATGCATATTTTGCTCCCAAAGTGCTTCATTCCAAAGGCAATGTTTCTCGTACACCACCTTTTTTGGGTGTTCAAGCAAAACACGATCTACCAATAAGGTCCTCTTTGATATCTACTTGGTGAGACCAAAGACAAGAAGCATTTGATGTAAAGGGAACTTTGTTTCCAGTATATTGGAACACATTATTTTTCACTAAATCCAGGCTTATTTTGAATGGGTGATTAAACAATCAATTCATCGGTGTCACCACGTTTGGGTGATAAAATAGTATGAGGTAAGCAATGGATAGGGTTACGATGTATAAGGGTTAAAGTCGTCATTCTTAAAGGTGTCATTAATTTTTTTCAATATACTAAAGATGTTCTCACCTCCAATATAATTAATTTATTCTATAAGTTTTATTTTGGATGCGTTTTGCGGTCGCAACTTTATAATATGCACACACCTGAAGAAGAATTGGCTCGTATTTTTTGGCGAAAGTATTATTTTTGGTAAAGCTCTAAATACAACAAGCCTGTAAACGGTTTTACAGGCTCGTACATTTCAAATAAAATTTTGTAATAGAAGTCTCTACTCTTCGTCTTCATCAGTTACACGACCGCCAAATGCTAGTCCTCCTTTGATGGCTTCTAAATCTTCTAATGTCTCAATTTTTATTTCGTTCATAATTTCAAGTGGTTTAATTTAACATGTTCGCCAAATACTGTGAATTATTATTGGTAAAAAAAAGGGGATT
>CALDJV010000370.1 GCA_937899305.1 uncultured Cytophagaceae bacterium | reverse complement strand
GTCTAGCAACCAGATATTACACCAAATTTGGATTACTTTATTTTTTCCGTTTTACCTAATAAGTACATCGAAAAGAGTTGAAATTGAAAAACTACTATCTCTTGATTATGATCTCAAAAACAAAAAAACCACTGATTACCTAGCGTGATCAGTGGCTTACGATTAAAATAAATATAAGAACATATAAACATAATAGCGCTATGCTTGCTGCATAGTAACAATGCGCTGAGGTAGAGGCGCTTCATAGCCTGCTTTACCTAAAGCTTCTACAATTTTTTGACGCGTATCCCAATATACATCCCAGTATCCTTCTACCGAAGAATAAGGCAGGGCCACTAACTCGATGGCGCTTTCGCCCAAGTTATTCACTCCTACTCGGGGAGCGGGATCTTGTAACACATTTTCGTCTTTTTGTAATACATCCATCACAATTTTCTTGGCTGCTTCTACGTCGGCTCCATAGCGAATGGCAAACAACATATCTACCCTTAGATTCCCAATAGATGAGTAGTTGGTAATGCGGCCCGCAGTAATGGTTCCGTTAGGAATAATCTCCGTTTTATTTTGGAAAGTTTCTAACTCAGTAACAAACACTGAAATTTCTTTTACAAAGCCCAAAGTTCCAGCGGTTTCAATCAAATCTCCTACCTTAAAAGGACGGAAAATCAACAACATTACCCCCGAGGCCAAGTGCCCAAGTGATCCATTAAATGCCGCCCCAATAGCAATACCTACCCCAGCAATCAATGCCGCAAACGAAGCCGTAGGAATGCCCACAATGCCTGCTATTGAAATGAATAACAACGCTTTGAGGGAAAAACCAATCAACGTAAGTAAAAACGGTCGCAGGGTTTTGTCGATCTTGCTACGGTCAAATACCTTGGCAATACCTTTGATGACCATTCGAATGATCCAAAGACCTATTACCAGGGCGGCCAACCCTCCTACTAGTTTGAGGCCCCAGTCACCGACACCAGTAGAAATGGTTTCAAAAAATTTTTGCAAGGCAAGTTTAAATTCGCTCATAAGTTTGGAGATTTTTGTAAGTGATTATTTAGACTAAACAATATACGTCGACGATTGGCCACAATCATAAAAATATTGGATCAAAGCCTTGAATTTATCGATAAAGGGTTGAAAACAGGAAGTTTTTCTAGTGGGGTTGCCTCAAAAAAACAGGTTTTGAGTAACAGATGGAAATGAATCTCTTTCATTTTTTGAAGAGATCACCTAAGGAATAGATCAGATAGGCAAAAAAACATAACATTTTTATTATAAGGCAAATTAAAATAATAACTTGAACATTTTGGAGCGACATTTTCGTCCGTATATTTCGTTATTTTTATTGCCCATAGCTCGCTATGAGCTCAAAAAATAGCCTCATCTACGAACAAACCGGTTCACTCTAAATGCACCGCTATTTATTTGAATCTACCTAAAGAGTAATTCATTACGGATTCTCCTCACTGGCTCTCATTTACTTCTTATGCTCTTCTACAAATTTATAGACTTTTTGTACTTGTAAATCAATGCTTTTGATTTTGTGAATGGTGTAAATCAAACTCCGTTTCTTACCATCTGAGTATAGCTCAAATTGGTTTTTGACCACTTCATCTTGATCAATTAAAGCTTGTAATGCCTCGGGAATAGCCACACCCAACGGATTGGGATCTTCATATATCTTAAAACGTACCACCTCGCCCAAGTCTTTTTTGAGTTTCTTGAGGTATTTTGTGGCCACAATAATGAAGTAATTGCCATCTCCCAAATGATTGAGCCCACAAGAATATTGTACAATATCGTCGATTTCGCAAATGAGGCGAGTGTGTCTTTTTTTCTCGAACTGTTCTATGATTTCGGCATCTAGTTGAAGAAAAAAATAACCTCCTCTTCGCTTCTCGAGCTGGCCAATGGGCTGTTCGAATTCAAATGTAGACATAACTCTTAAAAAAGTGATTCCATCATGTAAGTCATTCTCTCCTTAGTTTGTTATCATTCAAGTTGTTTTTTCTGGAATAAACCCTCGATGGTAACTTGCTGCTGGTATACATATTTCACAAAAATATTCCGAGTAAGCTGCTTATCCGACTCACTAATACCAACCGAAAACCTTTGGCTATAAGAAACCCCCACCGACCATATTTCGCCGTTGACAATCAAGTGAGGTGCTACATCTACCCCAAACTCGATGCTTTCAATCCATTCAAAACGATTTTCCAGGAGGGTGATTTGCCAAAGAGAGAAGTTATCAATGCCTACGTACCCATCCTCGTACTCACGATGAATAGGAGCATAATACCCAATTACCGAAAATGCTTGCCAATGATTGAGATGTTTGCTCAGCAATAGTTGAAAGGCCAATGCTATATTTTCGGGGAGACCAGAAGCAATCAAACGTTTGATTTGGACAAAATCGCCAGAAGTTATCAAGGGAATGGCGTGTTGCATTTATGAAAACTTTTCGTTGCACAATGCTTCTAATTTTACTTGTTGTTGGTAGGTTCCTCTCACAAATGAATCCCGTATTTGATCATAGCTTTGTCTCTTGTCCATCTTTCGATGATAATATTGCTTGAGATTCACTTGTCTTTCATCCATGCGTAGGTAATAATCATAGTGAAAATTTTGATACTCAAACTCAATCAATTCTATTTTTACTTGATTAATTTTTATACCCCAAAGCGAACTTTCTGCATCCTCAAGGCCAGCGTATAGATGCACTCGTTTCATAGGTATCCAATACCCAATCAATGAAAATATTTGCCAATAGTCCATCTTTTTCCCCAGACAGATTTGAAACACCAATGCTATATTTTCATCCAGGCCCGATTCAATCAATTGCCTTAGGCGCAAGCGTTCCTCGTTAGGAATGAGTGGTATAGAATGTATCATATCTCATAAAAAAAGCCGACATTGGTCGGCTTTCTAAACATTTGTTTGTTGTATTCACAAATCGCTTACTTTTGCAAGTCCAAATATTTTAAAAACTCATTACGGGTTTGGTCTTCCTGAAACTTGCCACCATAATAAGAAGTAATGGTACTACTGCTGGCATCTTTTACTCCTCGCGTTGATACACACATGTGGTGCGCATCCAAAACCACCGCTATGTTTTTGGTGTCCAGCATTTTTTCCAACTCCTTGCCAATTTGCATGGTTAGTCGCTCTTGCACTTGAGGGCGACGCGCATAGTATTGTACAATGCGGTTTATCTTGGACAAGCCAATCACTTTACCGCTCGAGATGTAAGCAACGTGTGCTTTACCATAAATGGGTACAAAATGATGTTCACAATTAGAATAAAATGTGATGTCTTTCTCCACCAGCATCTCGTTATACTTGTATATATTTTCAAACAACGCGATCTTGGGTTTATTAGCGGGATTCAACCCACTAAAGACCTCATTCACATACATTTTGGCTACTCGGTAAGGAGTACCCCTGAGACTATCGTCAGTGAGATCGAGCCCCAGAATATCCATAATTTCTCGAAAACGTTCTTCTATAAGCTTAATTTTATGATCATCACTCAATTCGAAAGCATCATCCCGCATGGGGGTTTCGTAAGAGGTTGCAACGTGCTCGTCTCCCATCTCTTCATACTTCCCGTATTCCAGATTTTTCTGGCTGTTTTCGTTGTTGTTGTGACTCCCATTGTGCTTGCCGTTTCCGTTAGGACGCAGGGAATTCAACAAAGTTTCTTTCTGTTTCATACAGTCTGATTTTTAAATCGAATTTAGAATCAAGCCTTTCTCTCAAAATTTGCCAAATAACCATCGCGATATTTTCGATAGTAGGATTCAGGCGTTCAAATTCTTTTAAATCCAAATTTAGGTTTTTATGGTCAAATTTATTTAACACATAGGTTTTGACCAATGTAGCCAAATCTTCGGTTCGCATGACATAACCTGTGGTGGGGTCTATTTCGCCAATTACCTGAACTTCTAGGTCAAAGTTGCACCCGTGATAATTTGGATTATTATAAGGTCCAAATATTTCCAGGTTTTTTGCTTCACTCCATTCAGGGTTGTGCAATCGATAGGCTGCATTGAAATGCTCTTTACGTGCGATTTTTGCTTTCATCTGCTAATTACTGTCAACAAAATGCTCATTAAATAATATTTTGTTGGTAGTCATATTCGAAACAAGATTCTAATAATTTTGTTTAACTTTTTTCGCAATGTAGCAAATTAAATCCGAACAATTTAAGGATCTACATCCACTACTCAAACGAATGTATCTATAAAAAGATGTGAACAAGAATTGTTTTTTTATTTTTTTATCGTATAAAACTTTTTTTATTCATAAAAATTAACTAAACAAAATATTCTACTAAAGACATGAGCTCACATCTTTTCATCAACCTTATAACAAAACTTTTCGGCAATTAGTTGTATCGATAAATTTTATTAATGCACAAACAGCTTGTTTATTCAATTCAAATCTTTGTGGGTTGATGGTTTAGCGAGGTTCAAAAGTCATTGTTAGTCTATGAAAAAAGATGTAATTGTAGTTGGTAGCGGGATGGGAGCACTTACTACTGCCTGTTTGCTGGCTCATGAAGGCCTTCATTGCCTGGTATTAGAGCAAAATTATCTACCTGGGGGGTGTACCAGTTCGTACTGGCGTAAAGGTTTTGTATTTGAAAGCGGGGCCACTACTTTGGTGGGTCTGGATGAGTACATGCCTTTGCAACATTTACTGAATAAAATTGGAGTAAACCTAGAACCCATTCATTTGCAGCTGCCTATGAAGGTACATCTTAAGAATGGTGTGATCTTGAATCGCTACGAAAACCTGAACCAATGGATTGAAGAAGCAGAAAGGGTGTTTGGTAAAAAAAATCAACGCAAGTTTTGGGAGTTTTGCTTCCGAGTAAGTCAGTTTGTCTGGAAAACCTCGCTACGGCAAACCAGCTTCCCTCCTTCTCGTATTTCGGACTTGTGGCAAGCAGCCAAAAAAGCCAGTCTGGAACAAGTCAATTTTGCCCGTTACGCCTTTTTCTCGATGCGTTGGTTGCTCAAAAAATTTGACTTATTGGAGCACCAAGATTTTGTAGACTTTGTAGATGAACAACTCCTGATTACTGCCCAAAATTACCATCCAGAAGTCAATGTTTTGTTTGGGGCTACGGCCTTGTGTTATACCAATTATCAAAATTTTTACCTCCCTGGTGGTCTCATCAATTTGGTGAATCCTTTGATTGAATATTTGGAGCAGAACGGTTCTGAGGTAATGCTACGCAATGGGGTACAAGAGGTGCATTACAATACAGCTCAACGACAATATGAAGTGACAGCCAAACAAGGGAACTACACCAGCGACTACTTGGTAT
>CALDJV010000369.1 GCA_937899305.1 uncultured Cytophagaceae bacterium | reverse complement strand
CCCCTTTTTTTTACCAATAATAATTCACAGTATTTGGCGAACATGTTAAGTATTATAAACCAAAATAATAGCTTATAGGATTGATAGTGGATTAGTAAAAACTTATGTTACACAGTACTTGATGCTTACCTCGAACACAAACACACAACTTTAAAAAACTTATCAGAAAATGAAATTTGACCGACGAAACTATCGCGACGACTTACTCCTTGAACTTTACAAGTATGTTCTCAAGCCGCGCATGATTGAGGAAAAAATGCTGGTTCTGTTACGTCAGGGTAGAATCAGTAAATGGTTTTCAGGTATTGGCCAGGAAGCCATCGCAGTGGGGAGTACTTTAGCCGTTGAATCCGACGACTATATTTTACCACTTCATCGCAATTTGGGGGTATTTACCAGCCGAAACATTCCTTTGGAACGTTTATTTTCCCAATTCCAAGGAAAAAACCTAGGATTTACCAAAGGTCGGGATCGTTCTTTTCATTTTGGTTCAAACGAACATCACATCGTGGGGATGATTTCTCACCTAGGTCCTCAATTATCAGTAGGAAGTGGCATCGCGCTCGCCAATTTACTCAGCCACGACAAAAAAGTAACCATTGCCTTTAGTGGTGATGGCGGAACCAGTGAAGGAGAGTTTCACGAAGCATTGAACGTAGCTGCGGTATGGAACCTGCCGGTCATTTTTATGATTGAAAACAATGGGTATGGCTTGTCTACCCCAGTAAACGAACAATATAAATGTACCTGGCTCAAGGACAAAGGAGTGGGTTATGGTATGGAAGCGGTACAAATAGATGGCAATAACTTACTGGAAGTATACAACACCGTCAGGCACTATTCTAACGAGTTGCGCCAAAACCCTCGTCCCATTCTCATAGAAGCCCTTACTTTTAGAATGCGGGGACACGAAGAGGCCTCTGGAACCAAGTATGTTCCTCAGCATTTGTTTGATGCCTGGGGCAAAAAAGACCCCGTCGCCAACTACGAAGTATACCTCAAACGTCAAGGCATTTTAAACGATATCCTCATCCAAGACATTAGATCAGCCATCAAGCAAGAAATAGACACTGGGTTAGAAACCGCTTACAATGAACCATTACCCGAAGCTTCGGTAACCAATGAAGAAGGGGACTTGTTTGCTCCTTATGATTTTGCTCCGACTCCTCCTCAGTCTCAAGCCAGAAGCAGTCGCCGGTTTGTAGATGCCATTTCGGATGGATTGAAACAAGCCATGGAAAAGTACCCTCAATCGGTAGTTATGGGGCAAGATGTGGCTGAATATGGTGGTGTATTCAAAATTACTGAAGGTTTTGTGGATCACTTTGGCAAAGCACGGGTAAGAAACACTCCTTTGTGTGAATCGGCCATTTTAGGAGTTGGACTTGGGTTGTCAGTCAAGAAATACAAAGCAATCGTGGAAATGCAATTTGCCGATTTTGTAACCTGCGGATTCAATCAAATTGTGAATAACCTGGCCAAAATTCATTATCGTTGGGGGCAAAATGCCGATGTGGTGGTACGTATGCCTACTGGAGCAGGTGTAGGAGCTGGTCCATTCCACTCACAATCCAACGAAGCTTGGTTCTTTCATACCCCTGGGTTGAAGATTGTGTATCCATCTAGCCCCTATGATGCCAAAGGTTTGCTCACGGCGGCCATCGAAGAACCCAACCCCATTATGTATTTTGAGCACAAGGCCTTGTATCGCTCCATTACCGAAGACATTCCAGATGACTATTACACCCTACCCATTGGCAAAGCACGGGTCGTACAAGCTGGTGAAGATATTTCCATCATTACCTATGGCATGGGGGTACACTGGGCTAGACAAATTGTAGCAGAAATGTTTCCCAATCAGCCAGATACGGTTGAAATACTCGACTTGCGCACTTTGCTGCCTTGGGACAAAGCCGCAGTAGAAGCTACCGTAAAAAAGACCGGAAAAGTGATTGTAGCCCACGAAGATAACCTGACTGGAGGTATAGGGGCCGAAATAGCCGCCTGGATTGCAGAACACTGTTTTCAATACCTGGATGCCCCCGTCATGAGAGAAGGAAGTTTGGACACTCCAGTACCGTTTTCATCCACGCTAGAACAAATTTATTTGCCCAAAGAACGCATCAAAGAAAAAATGACAACCTTGTTAAATTTTTAAAAATCCTTGAAAATGACTAACTTGAGCCAGTTTTTATACGTAAGTGATCAATAAGTCGTTTTTTAAAAAGACTATATTATTTATTAATACATTCCCGTCATGTTAGCACGAAAATTTATACGCACGTATTTTTTTATTACATTATTAGGCATTTTATCCTTCTCGTGTTCACAAAGAGCGCAGTGTCCAGCTTACGAACGAAGCACTGGTGGAACCATCAGGGTCTTCGAAAGTGGCGGAAAAACTCCAGCAGAACTTCGGAAACAAAGCCTTAAAATACTCGATAAGCAGCAAGCTTACATTAGGGTAAAACGAGACCGAAGAACTGGATTGGTTAAAAAAACAACCAGACTCAAGCGCAGAAAGCGTAAGAAAAATAAAACCAAAACGCACCGCGGATTCAAAAAAGAATCTCGTACCAGTCGTGGGTTGCGTGGCTATTAAATAACATCCTCATCATAATTGTCTAGTTTTGGCTACCTAGCGCCTGTGAGTGTCTTGATGTTCTATTTGTCTTTATGATAAGTAAAGCACCACAAGGTCGCAATCTAACCGTAGAATGGTAAGCCCCAAACTCAACATAGGTTCATTCGGATACCTGAATGACCAGGTTAGGCATTTATTTTGAATATGTTAGTGAATTTAAATTATACACACTGCTATCTTTGTTTGGTTTATAATATTACAAACGAAAATGCAAGTACGCTGAACAAAGATGTCTAACCCAAATTAACGATGTCTGTCAAAGAAGAACTATTCAAAAGATTTATCCAACTCATCCTAGTATTCTGCATTAGCATAGGAGGATACTTTGAGAGCCAAGCTCAGGAAGATAACCGGACCCTTAAAAATCCCAATCGCTCTGAGTCTTTCCGTAAACGTAAAAAATCTACTCAATCCAAAATCACTCGTTATACGGGTAACATCAGGGTTGATAGAAACCGTAGAGGTAGAAGAGGCCGTTTGGCGGTTCACCGTTTGCGGGCTCGTGGTAAACAAAAAGGGCCCTCTAAAGTAAGTCAGTTTACTGGGAATTATCGTTATCGCAAATCGTCTCGAAAAGGAAACCTTCGCAAAAAGCGTTTTCCTGGTGGTGTCTCAAGTTATCGTGCCGCCAAGTCCTCTCGAAGAGGAAGTTCCAGTCGTTTTCGAGGTCGTTTTCGTTCGGTCAATATCAAAGCGCACCGCGCTAGCAAAGCCCGTCGTATTTCATCTTTTATGGGTAAAACAACCTATCGCCTACGACGTCGTTCAGGTCCTCGCGCTCCCAGAAGTGCCTCAATAGGATCTTATCGTGCTCCGCGATCTCGTAGCCATCGTCGAGTGGCCAACTACAGCCAACGACGTTTGCGTCGTGGTTTTAGTCGCCGAAATGCCAATCCCCCAGCTTACCGTCGAAAACGCTCTAACAAGCTGCAATACAATTCGCGAGAAGCCAAATGGATGATGCCCAAGCCTCGTAAAGCAGATAAAAAACGACGACGAGAAGCAGAAAATGACGATGAGTAGAAATAAGAAAGATTGAAAATAAAAAATCCGATAAGGCATACGACTTATCGGATTTTTTATTTGTGATCCTACCTAGGTCAATCAACCAGGTTTAAATCAATATGGTTGTTATCTTGCTACGTTTGGTAACTCAAATCAGATATTGAGTTACTCAAGATGTTACACAGTCATCAACTCCGCTTCTTTTTTCTGGTACAATTCATCTACTTTGGCAACATAGCTATCTGTAAACTTTTGTACTTTTTCTTCAGCTCTTTTCACATCATCTTCTGAGGCCCCCTCCTTCTGCAAATCCTTCAAGCCACCATTGATGTCTTTTCGCACATTACGAATGCTCACTTTGCCTTTCTCAATTTCTTGCTTCACTTGCTTTACAAGCTGCTTTCTTCTTTCTTCGGTGAGGGCAGGTATATTAATTCTGATGTTTTCACCATCATTTTGAGGATTCAGGTCCAAATCACTGTCCCGAATCGCCTTCTCGATATTCTGAATAACCGATTTCTCAAAAGGGCGTATCATCAAAGTTCGAGCATCAGGGGTAGTCACTGAGGCCACTTGATTCAAAGGAGTAGGCGATCCATAGTATTCCACTTGAATAGAATCTAACATGCTAGGAGATGCTTTGCCAGCGCGGATCTTTTTCAATTCATTATGGGTATGTGTTACTGCTTTTTCCATCAGCTCTTCGGCTTCCGCCAAATACATTTGTATTTCTTCTTCCATTTTACAAGGTATTTTTTGTTTGAGAAACAACGCAGATACTTCTGCATCATTAGTATACTGATCTATAAAAACAAAAACTGACATCCGTGGGTGTCAGTTTTTGTTTTTTTTAGTCTACGGTAATAAGCGTTCCAACTTCTTCGCCCTTGACTACTTTGAGTAAGTTGCCAGGAGTATTCATATCAAAAACAATGATGGGCAAGTTATTTTCTTTACAAAGTGTAAATGCAGTCATATCCATCACATTCAACCCCTTGCTGTATACTTCTTCAAAAGAAATATTTGAGAAACGAGTCGCATTCGTATCCGTTTCCGGATCAGCAGTATATACGCCATCTACTTTGGTTCCCTTGAGTACTACGTCCGCCTCAATCTCGATCGCCCGCAAACTCGCTGCTGAATCAGTAGTAAAGTAAGGACTACCAATCCCTGCACCAAAAATCACTACTCGTCCTTTCTCAAGGTGCCTTACCGCTCTTCGTTTAATAAATGGTTCGCATACTTGCTCCATTTTAATCCCAGACATCAACCGAGTGAAAACGTCGTGGCTCTCGAGAGAACTTTGCAAGGCCATGCCATTGATAACCGTAGCCAACATTCCCATGTAGTCTCCCTGTACCCGATCTATACCAGTACCTACTGTTTCTACCCCCCGGAAAATATTACCGCCGCCAATCACAATGGCTACTTCAATATTTTCGGCTACTACCTTTTTGATTTCCTGAGCATATTGCTCCAGCCTTTGCGCGTCAATACCACTTGGTTTGTCACCAGCAAGAGCTTCTCCACTTAACTTTAAAAGAATGCGTTTGTATTTCATCCGAATAAAAATTATTCCCTGTTTTTAAATCAGAGATTCTTCAACAAATTGTTGGATAGAACTCTGAATGTATCACTTGGATAGACTTCTACTTGTTGAGTTATGATGATACATTTTTGAGAACAT
>CALDJV010000368.1 GCA_937899305.1 uncultured Cytophagaceae bacterium | reverse complement strand
TAAAGGGGTAAGGTGCTTATAAAAATAGATTTTACTAAATTTTTCATTCTTCAATAGTCTTTTTGTCAGAGGTGACTTATTTTCACCTTTATTTATAACCAAATTTTTTTCTCGAAAAGTTCTGCAATTGGATAAATAAACACTCATGAAAAAAATAGCTTTGACTTTATTATTGACTGTCACCATCATTACCTTATATGCCCAGCCTCAGGCTCCCTCTACTACGATGCCTTATACATTGGATGCCGATTATGTGGCGCGTGTCATGGCTGCATTGCCCCTGCCCGAAAATACCCCAAAACACATCCAGCAATTGAGGCAGGCAAACCAGGTAAAGGCCCACTACACCCAATTTGAAACTGCCTGGAAAAAACTGGAAGCCAAAAAACTGACTAAAATGCGTAAGTGGCGCAAAAGTGAAATACCTGATTTGGACAAAGCAGGAACCAATTTATTTTATCCTTTTGCGGGGCCTGACTTTTTAAACGCCTATTTATTGTTTCCCAACTGTGAAAATTATTTGTTGTTTGGATTAGAAAAAATGGGAAAGCTACCTACCCTCAGTCAACTCAAAGGAAACTACTTGTATAGCTTGCGTAAGTCGCTGTCAATTTTGATGAACCGCAACTACTTCATTACCCGCGACATGATGAATAACCTCAATCATAGTGTAAAAGGGGTGTTGCCGCTGGTGACGGTGTTTATGGCGCGCAGTGGTAACAAAATATTGAGTATCCAAAAGGTATACATCCAAAAAGATGGCAAGCCCAAGTATGTAGCTTTTGACGATACCAAGTACTATCCGGGGTTGCAAGGGATGACCATAGAGTTTAAAAACGATGACCGAGGCCTGCCTCAACGCATGTATTACTTCGGAACCAACTTCGTAGACGCTTCTATGCGTAATAAGCAGCATTTGGTGAAGTTTATCAATGGGTTTTCCAACAAAATGACCTTTACCAAATCTGCGTCTTATTTGTTGCACGGGTATAATTTTAGCACCATTCGCAACATTGTGCTCAACAATACCTCGGCAGTAGTACAAGACGATACTGGAGTGCCATATCGTTTTTATAAAGATCAGTGGAAGGTAAAATTGTATGGCAAATATGCTCGTCCAGTGCGTGATTTTAAATATGGTTTCCAGAAGGATTTAAATCAACGGTTTCGTACCGATAAAACAGTAAAGCCGATTGATTTTACTTTTGGCTACCATTGGTGGACTGATAAATCGAGTATTTTGGTTTGCCGAAAAAAATAACCTCATTACGTGCGATTTTTTGGAGTGGAAACCCACACAGTGTTTGCCTTGGCCTACCAAGCAAAGCAATCCTGTTAATTATTGACTTTCAGGCTTTTTTAGTATATTTACCATCCGCTAAAACTCCCATTTTGTTATGATAAAGTTTATTTGGGTCACGCTTATTTTGATTGCTTCAGTTTTTATTTTTCGTATTGCGGGAAACAAAAGCGAAAAAATGGTTCGATCGACCGATCGCTCAATCAAGCGTGAAAACGTGCAACAAGTAAATAATACCAATGATCGTAGTGCATTAAAAATTGATGAAACGTATACTTCCTTAGCATTGATTTTAGGAGGCATGCCCTTCAATACTGCGGGGAACCAAGCAGTCATGAATATTTTTAATGAACAAGCTACCAAGCGACACATTACCAATATTGAGAAAATGTGGAAAACCCTGGAAGGAAACCGCTTGAAGAAAATGCGTGCTTGGCGAACGGGTACCCTGGAGAACATCAACCAAAGCCCACATAATTTGGTGTATCCTTTTGGCGGCCCTGATTTTTTACACGCGTATACGCTTTTTCCCAATTGCGATAATTACATTCTTACCGGAAAAGAGGCGATAGGTAAATTACCTCAATTGAGTGAGCTCGATGAGAAGTTTTTGAATGCTTATCTGGCAAATGTGCGCAATGCTTTGCGGTTGTTTTCACAGCAGGGAAACTTTAGCACCCAAAATGTACAAAAATACTTGAAGCAATCAGGGATACTTCCTGTTTTGAGCGTATTGTTGGCTCGTACTGACAATCATATCTGCAAGATAAACTACATCACATTAGACGCTGAAGGAGCGTATCAGCAAGTCAAGGCCGATTCGTCGGTAAAGAATGCTGATATTGCAGGAGTAATGATTGAGTTTTTGAATGTAGCAAAGGCGCGTAAGCAAACTTTAGTTTATCTGAAGGCTGACTTAGATCAAGAAACAAACCAGAAGACAATAGCGCGTTACCTGACGCGTTTTGATCATAAGATCACTTTGGTGAAGACGAGCCAATATTTATTAGCCCAACAAAAATACACCACACTCAAAGATGCAATACTGAGTCAGTCAGAAGTAGTGGTGCAGGATGATTCTGGATTGCCTTTCAAGGCACTTGCCAAAGATGCCTGGAATATTGCTTTTTATGGACGATACATTGGCACCCTCAATGGATACAAAAAATTCTATCAAAAGGATTTGCGTCAACAGTATCGTAGCAATCCATCACCGGCGTTGCCATTTTCGTTTGGCTACCTTCCCCAAGGTGCAAATTTGTTAATCGCTCAGAAAAAATAGCTCGTTAGGTGGCAAGTAAATATGACGACTGCCAGACGGTAGGGGCAAAAACGCTTGTTGTCTGTGTTTTGTATTCCCAGAATAAGATGTTGAAAAAACTAATTTTACTGCTGGCGGTCGTTTGGGGTGGAGTGGTATCGCCTGGAATGGCTCAACACCGTAGTCAAGCCCAAGTCAAGGCCCGTGCTTGGCAATTACTCAAAAAATATGACCCCAATGGCTACAAAATTGTAAAAAGCTATTACGATACCCCTGCCTCCTTCCGGGTAGCAGGTCGCAGCATCAACTTGGGTAGCGACATAGATTTTATGGTTTTTATGAATGGAACCACCGATGCCGATATCGCCAATGACCTCAATACTGTAGTCCACGAAGTTTGTCATTTGTATACCCACCGTTTGGCCTACAAGGCCCTTCAGAAAAGGCCCCACCTTTACCATCCCAAAAAGCACTACTCACTGTTTTTTATCAATAAAGATGATTCGATATTGGTTACTCAAACTAAAACTTTTCCAAGTAAAGAAATTGCACAAGTTATACCCGAAAAGTTACGAACCCTTCGCTTTAAAAATTATATATACCCTTCACAGCCCAATCAAGGGACCCAAATCGAGGGCGTGTATGGGTTGTTAGATGAGTTGAATGCGTATTATCAGGGGACTAAAAACTCGATGAATTTGTATCAATATTATGCAAAGGAAACGAAGCAAACACCCGCCGATTGGTTCAATTTCTTTTCTGAAATAGATGCGACCTATTTTGCCTACCTGGAATTTAAATTTTACATTCTCAAATACCTGATTTGGGGGCAAAAGAAACATCCCCAACTATTCCAGGACATATTGGCCAATCGTAACTTTAGAAAAGCCTATAATGCCATTGACCGTGGCTTTGGGGCTTTAATTGAAAAATACTTTAAATTGAAAACGCAAATACTGAACAAGCTTAAGAAAAAAGGCCATAGAGTACGTCAAACCAAACGTTATACTTTTATTGATAATCGTGGTCGGGGAAATTTTTTGCAGCCATATGAGCTTCTCAAGACCGAACTGAGCAAACCGGATTACCTCCGCATGATGAAGTTGTTGAGGTGATTTTTAATTATTTTATGGTTCCGCCTTCGGCTCATTAGTTAACTTGTTCTATTGTTTCGCCTTCGGCTTATTGTTCTATGGCTAAATGGCTGCGCAAAGCGATGATTATTCTATTGTTCCGCTTCGCTGATTGTTAAATGGCTAAATGGCTGCGCGAAGCGATGCAAAACTATGGACTATTAATTAGGCTGATTGCTTTATTGTTATATGGTTCCGCTTTGCGCCATTTTTCACTTTACGTTTTTCATTTAATTGCTACTGACTCCGAACTAAAAAAACTGTGGACTATCGACCGTCGACTGTGGACTTGAAAACAAAACTACCAACTAAAAAACCTACGAAGAAAGATGAAATACACTACCTTAGGAAAGACCGGACCTCGAGTGTCGCGCATAGGATTAGGGCTTGCTGCTCTGGGGCGTCCTGGATATATCAATCTTGGTCACGCTGAAGACTTACAACAAAACTACAATGCCCAAGCAATGCAATGGCATACTTGTAAGATGTTGGATTTGGCTTGGGATGCTGGCCTGCGGTATTTTGATGTGGCACGTTCTTATGGAAAGGCTGAAGCATTTTTAGGATTTTGGCTGCAAAATAGACCTCAAAAAGTGGAAGTGCCTTTTGTAGCTTCTAAATGGGGTTACACCTATACAGCCGATTGGAAGGTAAATGCGCCAGTACACGAAGTCAAAGAGCATTCGGTTACGGTACTACAAAAACAAGTACTAGAAACGCGTCAACACCTGGGGACCAACCCCGACTTGTATCAAATTCATTCGGCTACTTTGGAGAGTAAGGTGTTGGAAAATACCCATGTGCTTCGTCGATTGGCTCAACTGAAAGCGCGCGGAATGAGAATTGGCTTGACTCTGAGTGGCCCACAACAGGCCGTTACCTTAGAAAAAGCGTTGGCGGTGAATGTAGAAGGGGTGAGGCTATTTGATACGGTACAAGCCACATTTAACCTATTGGAACGGTCTGCTGCGGATATGTTGACGACGGCTCGCCAAGAAGGACTGGGAGTGGTCATCAAAGAGGCACTGGCCAATGGAAGACTTACTTTTCGCAACCCAGATGTCCACCTAGACCCCGAGTGGCAATTGCTTAAGACCCAAGCGGATCGTTTGAACACGACCATAGATGCATTGGCCCTTGCGTATGTATTGCAGCAACCTTTTGTCAACGTAGCATTGAGCGGAGCAGCCAACTCTGAACACTTAAAGTCTAACCTCAAGGCTTTGGATGTTGTTTGGGATCAAGAAGTAGAAGAAGCCCTCCTGGGACTAGAAGAAACCCCGGAAACTTATTGGCAAAAACGAAAACAACTAGACTGGAATTGAACAGTTTACGCTGTATATGAAGTAGATGGTTGATTCTTTCGCCTTGTCGTGGCATATGTAAATGGTGTTTTTCAAAGTTTCGATGAGCTGGTGAAGACACGATCTGAGGCGATGATGGTAATTTCTTCCTTTGCTTATTCTGGCCTTTCCCACCAAAAGCGCTTGATCTTATTCTTCACAAGTGTGATGATTCGGGTAATCAAGTCACCAATCGGCTTGTGGGTTTTAACCCTTATACACAAGAAAGCCTACCCAATCTTCACTTGGATAGGCTTGAGTAAGGCTTTGATATATAACTATGTACTACTCTGTTCTAAAGCTT
>CALDJV010000367.1 GCA_937899305.1 uncultured Cytophagaceae bacterium | reverse complement strand
TATAGCGGCCAGAGATCAGCTCAATGGATTAAGTTATTTTTGTAGTTTTACTAAGCAACTTTTTAGGAGCAAGCTTGTCTCTTGAAAAAACACACACTGGTAGCACCCAGGTAGTCTTTACCGTATCACAACCTATGGCATGAAAAGTTACATTTCTACTCTCTTGTTGATGATTTGTTGGGGAATCAACGCCCACTTGTACGCCCAACACCAAGCTTTTATTTGTCCTCCTTGCAACAGCCCCTGCGACACCATTCAGTTTCATCAGGGAGGCATTTGCCCCACTTGTAACATGCGCTTGGTACCGGGTGAATTGCCACCAAAATTTGACACGACCGATACCCTTTTACAGCAAATGAAAGTTCAGGCTTATGAGCAATCGCAGGCTATGGCTACCATTAGCGTGCTGTCTGATGTATATGGCCCCCGATTGATGGGAACCCCTAACTACTATCAATCGGTACAATGGATTCAAAAAAAACTAAAAAAGTGGGGGATAGATGCAGTAAGCACTCCTTCATTTGACCAAAAGCATCGAGGGTGGTCAGTACAAAACTTTTCAATGGTGATGGCACAACCCAACCGCATGCCCTTGCAAGTTTACCCCCAGGCCTACACCGCTGGAACCAATGGCAGGCAAAAAGGAGAAGTAGTGTTGTTGAAAAACATGCAAAAAATGGCGCAATGGAAAGGGAAACTGCGGGGTAAAATTATATTGCTGGGTAATAGTTATCGCCCTGCTACCAACCAATACCAACCTTTTACCCGTCGTTTTACTTCTAAACAGCTAAAACAGGCGGCCCAAAATCCTGATCCTAACCATCGAGTGATTGGCTATTTGGGGCGTCGCTCCATTGTCCAGGCCATTCGTTGGTCTTATCATCGTCGCCGAGAAAAACAAGCTTTTTTTGAGTTTTGCAAAAAAGAAGGAGTCATTGCGTTGGTAGAAGCCAGCGACTATCCTTACGGGATTTTGCACGCAGATGGCAACCGTAACATCCCTTCTTACATGCATACCCACCAGATTTCGCCTATTGCTTCTTTTGTAATGGCCAACGAGCATTTTGGACGCTTGGTGAGGCTGCTCAAGTTGGGGTACAAGCCTCAGTTAGAAGTTAATTTGCAAGTAAAGTTTTATAATAACCCTGCTTACAATGTAAATTTATTGGCCAGTATTCCTGGAACCGATGACCAGTTGAAACGCGAAAAGGTAGTGATTGGAGCCCATTTAGATAGCTGGCATGCAGGTACTGGGGCGGTAGACAATGCCTCCGGCGTAGCGGTGATGATGGAGGCCATGCGTATTCTTAAAAAAGTAGGCATTCAACCCCGCCGTACGATTCAATTGGCTTTATGGGGAGGCGAGGAGCAGATTTTTGCCGGATCGCGAAGGTTTACTGCCCAAAGTTTGGGAGATATTGAAACTGGAGCACTCAAGTCTGACCAAAAAAAAATTACGGCTTATCTCAACTTAGACAATGGCGCAGGAAAAATCAGAGGCGTTTATTTGATGGGCAATCGAGGCATTCGTCCGTATTTTCAAAAACACCTGAAACCATTTCCCAAAAGCCACACTTTTACTACTCAATATACCGACCAAACCGACCACGAATTTTTTGATAGATTGAACATCCCTGGTTTTCAATTCATTCAAGATCCATTAGACTACATGTCGGCCATTCATCATACCAACCTGGATACCTACGAATATGTGCCTCCTGGTGATGTAAAATACAACGCGCTTTTGATGGCATACTTGATATACAAAATTGCCCAACAAGACCACCTGTTACCGCGCAAAAAATTCAATTCTCCCCAACCCAGCCTCACCGGAAACGCTACTTTTCGCTTGCCTGGATTTGCCAAAGCCAAGGAAGTCAACCTGGTAGGGACTTTTAACAATTGGAATTTATTTGGTACACCCATGGTCAAAGACGACCAAGGTTGGTACTGTAGACTTCCGTTGGCTCCTGGTCGCTACTTGTACAAGTTTTTTGTAGATGGAGTCTGGACCAATCATCCACAAACTCCCAAAGACCAATTGAAGAAAGACGGCCAAGGGCACGGTGGATTGACCGAGTTGGTGGTAGAAAAAGAATAGTAATGGGTTCTTGAAATTATACAAGCCGTTAATATAGTGTTAAAACCAAGCATAGGAGAATCTTTTGGGTGCCAACTCAGGTTTTAACGTCAAATGGAAACAAAAGCTCCATTTAATCAAATATGATAAAAAATATCAAGTTTTTTTCAATTACTCTTGTTTTTTAAAAATGACTGATCTACATTTGTAACATCAGTTCACTTCAGGAGGATTGATTTATTAAGAAGAGGTGAGAGAACAGGCTCGGTGACCCTCTGGCAACCATCATCAACATCTGAGAACGGTGCCAATTCCTGCCCCAAGTCAATTTTTAATGGGAAAAATAAATTGATTTTAATTATGACAACATTCAATTACAAATCTTACTCGAATTCGCTCAACAAACAGAATTCACCCTTTCAAACTGCCTCAAGCGCGGCTACTCACCACTTTAAAAACAACCAAGGTTGTTGTTGCTGCTGTTGTTGTTAGTGTATACTTTCACTACGTGCAAGTAGCAGATTTTCTTTCCCCTTATTATATCAAAACCATTTGGTAGAGATTTGCTCAGCAAAAATTCAGAGAACACCCCTTTACTTCCAGGCTGATTGCTTTATGAATCAAGCTTGACAGCAACGAAGTTTTTTCTCACTTGTGATATTTTCACCTGCATATATGAGGGAGAATATTCTCAAATTTTAGATATATAAAATATTATATTACTTGTATCAACACTTGATGTTTTTACAATAAAATACTAAATTCTTTATACGATGGAACGCAGAACTAAAAATAATAATATATATACTACGCCTAAAGTTTACATTTTACACGAAAATAACGAATGGCTGGAGCCGCTCAAAGAAGAGTTAGCGTTGTTGGGCGTGCCTTACGAAAGTTGGTTTATCCACGAAGGGCGCATAGACCTCAGCCAAGCACCCCCCGAAGGTGTGTTTTTCAACCGAATGAGTGCTTCTTCGCACACCCGTAACCATCGCTTTTCGATTGAACTTACCGAAACGATCCTTACTTGGTTAGAAGCCCACGGGCGTCGGGTCATCAACGGCACGGCTGCGATCAGGCTCGAGGAGAGCAAGGCCAAACAAGCCATTGCTTTGCAACAACATGGCATCAAAACGCCTCAAACCTATGTAGTAAGCGGCAAGCAAGCCACTTTAGATGCGGCCCGAAAATTAGGTAAAACGCCTTTTATTGTCAAGCCAAATCGAGGTGGCAAAGGGTTGGGAGTGCAATTGTTCAATTCTATTGAAAGTCTGGAAACAGCCTTAGATGATTATTTGAATGTATTGGCCTCGGTAGATGGCATTTATCTGGTGCAAGAATACATCAAGCCCAAAGATGGCCACATTACACGAGTAGAGTTTATCGAAGGCAAATTTTATTACGCGGTGCAAGTAGACACTTCGCAGGGTTTTGAGCTTTGCCCAGCCGATGCTTGCAACAACGAAGCCATTGGTGAACCAGGCAAAGTAAGAGAAAAATTCCAGATCATCGAGGATTACCAAAATCCTTATTTGGCCCGTTTTGAGCAGTTTTTGAAGACCAACCAAGTAGAAGTAGCCTCTATTGAGCACCTACAAGCCGAAGATGGGGAGTATTATGTGTATGATGTCAACACCAATACCAATTACAATTGGAGAGCCGAGCAAAACTTTACTCAAGCGGCCTTGAAAGGAACCCGCAGAATCGCGGAATTTTTACTGGATGAGTTGCACCGCCTTACCGTACCATCGGTAGAGCTGAGCTCAACAACATTGAATGAATAAAAGACAATAAAGCATAGCAAACCAATAAAACACTTTTTGATTGAACAACAGTATGAACGCTGCTATCCTAAAATCAGTGTAGCACTCATGATTTGATTGATAAAGTTTAGTTTAGTTTAATGCACAA
>CALDJV010000366.1 GCA_937899305.1 uncultured Cytophagaceae bacterium | reverse complement strand
ACTAGCAATTACCATTCTTAAATATACAAAATATTTGATTTTTTTTTGCAAAAGGATGAAGATTATAGCACGCAGGCAGGTAATTATCAGATCATAGCTAAGAAAACCGGCCTATTGATTAAGCGGCGGAAGTTTTTTTTTGTCTAGCCCAGTGCCTTCATAAATTTGAGCAATAGAAACCTGAAGATTGAGTGCAGGAATGGGTACAAGGTCTTCTAGTGAATCAAAACTTTGATATTGCCACTCATTGCTATTGGGTTGGCGATGGTACAATTCTACCCTAAGGGTATATTGAGATACCAGCAAATAAGTTTGGAGCGTCGCATTGGTAAAGTATTGTTTCAGTTTGAAATGACGGTCATATTCGTCGGTGATTTTGGACATTACTTCACCCACCAAGATCGGATATCTTTTAAAAAGCGGAGCCGCAATATCTTCAGGATGTTGGCAAATAAACAAATCAGGGTTGGAATAAAATTGATCCCTGATGACCTCAAAACGTATACTTCGGCTAAACACCTGATACCCCCCGTCGGGCTCATCGTCGCTGACATGCCCAAGTTGATCTCTAAACAAATGAAGTAGATTTTTGGACACTTGTTGATGATTTTTTGTGCTATTTGGTAAAGCCAACCAATCAGAAAAGTTACATTCTTGGCGAAGGTCAAAATCTGCTCCTAACGAGAGGTATTCTTCTGGGGTATATCTTACTTTATTTGATGCATTCATGGACTTAGCGTGTATCATTGGCCTTTGAGATCATTGAAATATGCCGACTTACAATATAGTGGTAATGAAGTATACACAGAAAGTTGATTCAAATCCTCTATTGTTTCACAACAAATATGCCACGTAACCCTAACTTTGAAATAGTATCAGAAAATACCTGAAACAGAAAAAAGTAAACTTTTATATCCTAATCACGGACTTTCTGTACTTGTAAAATCCAGTTTTCGCCAAAACTTATGCGGTAAACCCGAGCAAAATCTCCTTGATTGAGGGCCAACCCCAAGTACCCTTCCGAATCGCCATAGATCAAAGGATGGGTGGGTGATACAAAGCCAAAGCTGGGTACCAATGTGAGGGCTTCGTTGAAAACAGTAGTTTCCTGATATTGAATTTTGACTTTGACCAACGGATGATCCTGGGCCGATAAATCCAAAGCATCGAGCCAGGCATAAGGGATGTTGCTCACGATATTGCCATAAGGTTGTTCGATACCCGTAATGGCGCCTTGCAAACCTACATCGGGTAATATTTCAGCCTCGGGTATCCGCAATTGAATGAGCAGCTTTTGGTGTAGCGCTCCTATTTGGGTAAACTGAAGTTGCCGACTAGCCAGCAACGCACCCAAGTACACATATAAATCTCGCCCATGAAAAGTATGAAATTTTTCTGCTCCAGGGCGCATATGGCGTTCCTGATCAATGGCATAAATGGTTTCAATGCCCCATTTTTTGTCTACCTGCGAAAGTGTACCGTTTTCGGGGGTAACAATGACATGTCCCGTTTTGGTAATGGCCACTACCGAGGTGCGGGCGGTGCCCACCCCAGGATCTACTACTGAAACAAAAACAGTCCCAGGCGGCCAATAAGCAATGGTATGGGCCAAGGTTCTAGAAGCTTCCCAAATATTGAAAGGGGCAATATCGTGGGTTAAATCAAAAATTGGAGTAGCCGGAGCAATGCTATAGGCAACTCCTTTCATGCTGGCAACAAACCTTTCGCGCAGGCCAAAATCAGTCATCAAGACCAAGGCATGACTCATAAAGCTAGAATTTATATCGTTTGAATTGCTTTGTTAGGATTGATTGAGGTTTTTGATCGTTGATCGTGCCACCATTCAGCACCTGTTCATAATACATGAGGTATTTATCAGCCATTTGTTTCGCTGAAAAATGATCACAAACATATTCATGGCAGGTTTTGGCCTGGTAAGCACCCATCTCTTTCACCGCTTCAGTCAAGGCATCTTTGTCATTGGATAAAAAGCCTACCTCTGGAGTTATTATCTCGGGAAGCGAACCATAACGGGTACCAAATACTGGGGCGCCAAAGTACAAACTTTCGGTCATGGCCAACCCAAAAGGCTCGTCCCACAGCACTGGGAACAACAATGCCTTATTGTGGCGTAATAACTCCAGTTTGTCTTCGCCTCCTACCATTCCTTTGTAGACTGTGGTATCTTTTTGAAAATCAAACAGCGTTTGTTTTTTTTCTGCTCCTGCAGCTACCAGGGTTTCATTCAGCTTTTGGGCAATATAACGGCATCCTTTCAGGTTTTTTTCTTTACGATTTTGCCCCAGAAACAACAAATGAGTGCGTTTTGCCTTCAAGTCTACTTCGCCATATTCATCCAGACCCAGTCCATTGTACACAAAGGCATCCGAACGGTGTCGTTGGGCGTGGTTATGAGAGACGAAAATAGTATTGATGTCGTATTCTAGAAAAGGAGGACTATTGCCATGCAAAGTAACCACATAGGGTTTGGACAATGGTTGATCAAGTGGAATGTGCGAATGCACCAAATCTACGTTGTCTGGAATTTGCTCCGCAATTGGTTTTGCGGGGTCATAAGTGAGTACTTCGGCAAAATCGGCGTGAGAACCTTCTGGCACTAAAAAACTAATGGTATGCCCCCTTAAATGTAATTCTTTGCTTAGCCACCATACTACCCGCTCGGTGCCCCCATACTTAAGGACGGGCACTTTGCCATTGCAAACCTGTAAAATATGCATATTAGGCTTTATAATTATACATCAATCAATATGGGGAGCAAAGGTAGAAAAATATCAATTTGATTGACAGACTGGAAATTGATTATCCAGTGAATTTTGGCTACGTTTTGTTATTATTCTGGCAAAACCGCTAACTTTGCCCCCTCAAAAGAGGTCAACTGCTCATTGTTATCATACGGGCTTATTGAACTAAGATAAGTACCCAGCAAAAATGACCATAATTTAATCATATTTGAATGAAGACTTTTTTTAGAATACTTTCATTTGCTCAGCCATTGAGCAAGTTTGCTATTCCTTTTTTTATTTTTTCGATATTATCAACCATCTTCGGCGTTCTTAATTTTACTCTGCTCATCCCTTTACTAAAAGTTTTATTTGGCGAGACCAAAGGGGCGATAGAAGTACCACCCGAGCCTACATTTGAACTCACCAATGCTTTTCAGTTTTTGTTTGACTACTTCAACTTCTATTTCAAAAAAATGGTAGTCACTCAAGGCGAGTATTCTGCGCTGGTATTTGTGTGTATTATATTTCTCACTTCCATATTCTTGTCCAATACATTTTTATACCTCACCATTCGCATCAAAGAATACATGCGAGCCAGAGTCATTGAAAATGTAAGGGCGGCGTTTTTCAAAAAAATCACCTCGCTGCATTTGGGGTATTTTTCTGATCAAAAGAAAGGAGATTTGATGTCTCGTATTACCAGTGATGCCAACTATTTGGAGTGGACTGTTATTCATAGTATGGAGTTGCTCTTCAAGCATCCCATTCAGTTGATTAGTTTCTTTGTGGTATTGTTTTACATCTCGGTAGAGCTTACCTTATTTACGCTGGTTTTCTTACCCGTATCGGCCACCATCATTGCTTTTATCAATAACAAACTCAAAAAGCAATCTTATTCGTTGCAAGAATCACAAGCTGAGATTATGAGCATTCTAGATGAAACCATTGGTGGTATGCGGGTGATCAAAGGCTTTAATGCAGTGAGTTATATTCGCGGCAAATTTGGCAAAGAAAACACCTATTATGGAGATGTAGTAAGGGCCATGGCCCGTACCCGAGAGATGGCCTCTCCCATTTCAGAAGCCACCGGGGCATTGGTTGTTGTAGGTATTTTGCTATACGGAGGAAGTTTGATCTTAAGACCCAATCCGGCACTTGCTCCTACGGAATTTATCACCTATATCATTTTATTTTCTCAGGTAATGCGTCCTGCCAAAGGCCTTACGGTAGCCTCGAGCGGTATCCAGGTAGGTTTGGCTGCGGGTAATCGTATTTTTAAAGTATTGGATGAGTCAGTCAATATTCAGGACAAAGAAAATGCTCAAGATCTGAAGAGTTTTGATCGTGAAATTGAATTTAGAGATGTTCACTTTTGCTATGACAAGGATGAGTGGGTACTCAAAGGAATTAATTTTACGCTAAAAAAGGGGAAAACGGTAGCCTTGGTAGGAAGTACCGGAAGCGGAAAGTCAACCATTGCCGACCTCATTCCTCGTTTTTATGATATTCAGAAGGGAGGGGCTTTGATCGATGGTGTAGACATCAAAGATTATAAGTTAGATTCGGTGCTGGATCATATAGGTATTGTGAGTCAAAACCCCATTTTGTTCAATGATACCATCTATAATAACATCGCTTTTGCTACCGAAAATGCCACCCCTGAGCAAGTAGAACAGGCAGCAAAGATTGCAAATGCGCATGAGTTTATTGTAGCCAAACCTGATGGTTATCAAACGGTGGTGGGCGATCGAGGAGACAAGCTCTCTGGGGGACAACAACAGCGAATTACCATTGCGCGCGCCATTCTAAAAAACCCTTCAATTTTGATTTTGGATGAAGCTACTGCCTCTTTGGATCCTAAAACGGAACACTTGGTGCAGGAAGCACTGAATAATCTGATGCAAAACAGAACTTCTCTGGTCATTGCGCACCGCCTTACTACCATCCAGAATGCCGACGAGATTTTGGTACTCAAGGACGGAGAAATTGTGGAGCGGGGAACCCACGAGGAATTGTTGCTGAAACAAAATGGGGTTTATTTAGATTTGCATGCCAAACAAGTAGTTTAATATGGATGTTAAAGAATTTTAAAACAGTTTTTTTTAAGAAGTTAAAAACATGGTAAAGGTGTTTTCGGTGGTAAGGGTACTTACCGTTATATTTTTCTTTTTGGCATTGATGGGAATGTACTATGACCTCAACTTGTATTCCAAAGATTTGGTCATTTATTATGATGCCAATCAGCAGCCATTGGCTACGACTACTTCTAATGTAGTGTTTTGGGTAGGAGCTGGTTTTGTACTATTGATGAATGCATTGACAGTGGCCTTGAAAAACCTGTTTCACGCATTGCCCCAAAGGGCTTTGCGGGCCTTTACTCCCAACGCCAATTTTTGGCTAAAGGACAAAGAATCACTCAGCCATTACTACACCATTATGGATACCTGGCTCATTACTTTTGCTGGGGTACTCAATGTATTTTTGGTATTTATAGTGTTGAAAATGTGGGGGATTAACCGGGCCCTAAAGGGTGAAATTTCGGAATACAAACTACTGACAATGGCTGCTGTAGTCATTATCGCAGTCTTTACCGCTTTTATACTATTTAGGTTTAGGTATAAGCGACACGAGCTGTTCCGAGCACCAGAAAGAATAGACGATTAAACAAACAGATGTTTAACAACAGTCTAAACAACAAAAGAGGCATCTGCGAATCCATAAGATTTTAGGTGCCTCTTTCTCGTATATTTAAAAACAGATTTTGTCGCTATTATAACGGGATCAAGTTGAGGGGAAGGCTTACATCCTCAAGGTAGTCTTCGCCTTGCTCCAACATATCCATATCGTTTTCATCATAGTACCAGTTTACATTGACATCTCCTCCTCTGTTTTCATAATAATCTTCCAAAATATTTAGAATTTCCAGAAAACGGCGAGATGTACTGGTATTGAAATAAGTCATTTTGAAATTCAATTCAACCTTTTTTCCATCATCTTGTGTATACGCTTTGAGCCATTCAAATACCGGCTTAAAAAATTCCAAGGTATACTCTCCGTATGAGTTTTTTGAGATCTCTAATACGCCCGACTCCGCATCGAAGTCAATTCGTGGTTTATACTCAGTAGCCTCGATGGTTAAATTTTCCATTTGTTGTGAGGTTTTGATCTATTCTTTTTATGAGAATTATTTTCTAAAAATAATGTGGTTGGCTTAATAACCAAAGCTTATATGGACAAATTTATAAATTTTCTCCTAAATACATTATAAATTAAATATCTTATCATTGCAC
>CALDJV010000365.1 GCA_937899305.1 uncultured Cytophagaceae bacterium | reverse complement strand
GGTTATTAGAATTCTTGGGAAGACTTGACAAATAATGTACCGCTCACTAATGAAATTCGCCTTAGTTTATAAAACTTTCGAGTTATAATTTTCTTGGGTTTTCAGGTAAGTTTTCGCGCTTACATCGCCTGTTTTTCCAGTAATTACTTTTTTAGATAGGCCATAATTCCAGCCAAATAGGCCTCAGCCACCTCTACTACTCTTTTGGGGATCTTTTGGCCCTTGTAGTCATGATCTTTTTTGGCCAATTTGAGAATTTCCGTCTCGTTTTCTTGATAGAGCGGCTCAATATAACAAAGGGTGCCATATACCAGGCGTGCCATAGAAAGATTGCGTGCATATACTCCTGGTTGGGCAGTCGTCAGGCAAGCCCGACCAATGAAAGATTGGTTGTTTTTGGCAGGCAAAGTAGGCACTTGCAATTTTTTGTTGATGGCCTGGAGTACCTCCTTCGAGAAGCCAATGGACTGTTCTATATCTTGGGTAAGCAACAGGCGTAGAAAATTGAAGCGATGCTCGGGTTTGCTGAGCTCGTTTTTCATAAAACTGCCCGATACAAAGGCCATCGCGTGGTTCTGAGTCGTGGTTTTATTCCAGGGAGCATTAGATCCATCTACATTGTAATGAACAATCATCGTGAGGTGCGGCTGAAATTGGTTGATCTTATTGGCCCGAGCGATGAAGTCAGCCTTACGGAACTGTTTGAAAAACAAGGGCCATTTTTGCCAGTTCTTGATGGTTTTCCCGGCTTTTTTTTGTTGTTTTTTGTAATTGTCAAACACTTGCTGATAGGTAGAGTCCAAGGCCATCAAGTCGAAACGGTTACGGGTAAGCCGTACTTCAGCTCCTTGCTTTTGGAGCAAGTCGGCCAACACCGCACAAGTGTACCAGGTTAACTGTGATTCAAAAAAACGAATTCTTTTCCCATTTTTAAGGGTCATATCGATGAATTTACCCTCTTTTTTGGCCATTTTTAGGTTGCCTGCAATGTGCCCTGGGTCCAGCGCTACCCGAAGGCCTTTCAAGGGTTGAGCACCATTTTGTACTCTAAAACGACGCGGCCGACGCACATCCATTGCACCATTAGGTAGCTTCTGACGCTGGTACATTTGGTAAGTTGCTATGGGGTTGGCCGCCACCAATCGCTTAAAAATGTCTAATTTTTCCCACGGTAAGTGATATTCCACTTCTTTTTTGAGCTGAGCAGACTTATTTTTCTTTGCTACAACAGTACTTTTGCCCTGTTTAGAGGCTTCTTCTTTCAAAACAGGCACCTCCCGATATAGGGTAATGCCACTGTCGCTAATGGCAAACATATCTTGAATGCTTTTATCCTTAAGCAAGTATTGTTGTACTCTTTTTTTATAAAATTCTTTTTGAGATGCATCAGGTTTTTCTTGGTGCTGGCCTTGACAATGGCTCCCCAACAAAAACAAGCTCAATATCAGTAACCTTTCTATCAATG
The DNA here is from genome assembly GCA_937899305.1 of uncultured Cytophagaceae bacterium. Classification (GTDB taxonomy): domain Bacteria; phylum Bacteroidota; class Bacteroidia; order Cytophagales; family Microscillaceae; genus Microscilla. Next base: position 4,559 of record CALDJV010000365.1, on the reverse strand, counting down.
TGGAGTTCATATGTACCAATGGAGTTTGTAAGTTTCAATAGGTTATTGGCCCATAAAATGAACACTTTGGGCAAAAAACCGATTTTTTGCCTCCATTTTAACCATAAAAATCGGTTTATAGTAATGAAGCAAGGAATAAAAAGCCAGGGGTGATCGTCTAAGCTATAAATGACAAAAAATATTCAACATAAACATTTGATTATCAGTGTTAAACAAAAAAAATAAAGTTTTTTTTGAAAGGCAATGCAACTAAAATGCACTGTCGTGCATCTAATCAATAAACATTCTAACAAAGACCATTAAACTTAAAAGTTTTAACAAAAAGTCACCACAAAGTTAGAAGGATGTTAAATGTAATAATTGATGCAACTATTTCTTGTTTTGCGAGTCTTATAATTACCAAGAAGATAGTACCTGTAAGGCAAGTAAGTGAAAATAAAAAAATAACCATCTGCTGTAATATTTTAAAGACTTATTCTACTAATAGAATAGAAATCAATCATTAAAAAATTCACAATATCACCAACACTATAAATCATATAAAAAGCCATGGAAAAGACACTTAAAAACCTTACAAACGCTTTTATGACGGTATTTGCAGTTGCGCTTAAGAAAAACCCCCGTCAAGGACACATTTTCTGGGTAATAGAACCCAACTTAGACGACGCAAACTATACCATTGTAAAATTTTACGATGCCAAAAATAACCTTTTGCACGAAGATCGTATTGAGAATACACAACCTGATGTGATTGATGAAGCCATCATTCGTCGTCTCAATAAAACGACCAAAGAATTGTTAGGACGAGCTTCTTAATCTTAATGAAGTTTGTCCTAACATTTCATTCTGAACATCAATCCTGTTTTATTCCTCTTCCTACGCCTTTTACTAACCCCTCTTTCCCTTTTTTAAATGCGCTCTGCATTCACTCTTGAGCTTATCATTATCTGCTTCTAGCAGTACTCATTGTTGAGCTAATTTTTTTTCCATTTCTTTGAAATTGTGGTCCTACCCGCTACTTTCGGCTTCTCAATGCTCGTATCATACTCATGTTAGCCATCGTTTTACATACTTGTCTTATTACCATAATTGCGGTAGTTTGGAAACAATCTGTTGCTCAGGCACCTTTGCGCGCCTGGATCATTCCTGGACTTTTGCTCAAGTTATTGGGGGGAGTAATAGTAGGCTGGCTGTTCTCGTCGTTTTATGGTTATGGTGGAGATTCCTGGAATATTTTCTACAATGCCCGCCAAACCTCTACTTTGGCTTCAAAAGATTTGGGGGCCTACCTGCGGTTGTTGTTCTTCAACGAATATTATTACATTGCCGACCTTCCCGATCCTTCTATCTGGGAACAACCACGCTACCTGTTTATAATCAAAATTACTAGTGTAATCAATCTCGCCACACAGCAAAACTACTGGTTTACCTCTTTTTATTTTTCGTTGTTTGCTTTTAGTGGTTTGTGGCAGGCAGCCAATACCCTTAGCCGATTGTTTCCACGTACCAAACTGGCCGCTATTTTTGCGTTTATTCTTTTTCCTTCGGTCATATTTTGGAGTGGAGGCTTACAAAAAGAAAGTCTGGCCCTGGGCATTATGGCTTGGCTCATCCACTGGTTTTTAGATGTTTTTTATGTCCATAGGGTACGCTCCCGCTTCTTTTGGGTTCAGGTGAGTACTGGAAGTCTGATGGGTTTATATGTGTTATGGAAACTCAAGTTTTATTATTTTGGTAGCCTTGTACCCATTCTATTTACCATTGTACTGGCGCATGGGGTCTACCAACGACTCTTATCGGGTAAAAAGCAAAATCAAACCTGGTGGCTCTCTCCTATTTTATTTATTGGCATATTGAGTTTGCTATTGTTACTGGCGAGTTTTATGCACCCCAAGTTACATCTCTCCGAGTTTATGCATGTATTGGTACTCAATCACAATGCGAGTTTTCATTTCTCTGCTCCCGATGACTTGATTTATTTTTATCGTACTGATGCCGGATTTGCCACACTGACCTCTACCGTAGGGAATTTGTTGTATAATACTCCATTGGCGTTTGTATCAGGCTTGTTTCGCCCTTTTATTTGGGAAGCCAACAATAAACTAAAACTCATTGCGGGGTTAGAAAATCTCTGGGTATTGCTATTTACCTTACACGCACTCTTTGTTGTATTTTTCAGGAAACGAACATTTTTTCAAGAAAAGACCCTGACATCAAAACAATATTTTTTGATCATTGGAGCCTTGGTATACATTGCGTTCTTGGCTACACTATTGGCGTTGGCTTCCCCTAACTTTGGCACTTTGGTGCGCTATAAGGTGGGGTTTATGCCTGTGTTTTTGTATTTGATACACCTGCCAATCGCAAGCCGGCTCCATCAATGGCTACAGCGCTTCTCTTTCTTTTCCGACTAGCCCACGCCTATGCAGTAATCACTACTCGTTGGGTAGTTACATAGGCACCCGATGACACCCGCACAATGTAGTATCCAGGCTTGAGCGACGCAGTAGGTATAAAGGTAAGACTACGAAGGATTTCGAATTGCTCAATGGTTTGCCCCAACAAATCAGTTATTTTCACTTGAAGGTGCAGTTGCGTACTATCAACTCTTAGATTGAGGTGCTCAAAAAATAAATTTTCTCCCTTTTTTATACGTATGTAAGGATCTGCCGCATTTGTGGCATTTTGTGCCAGGAAGCTCAATAAGATTATCAAGAAAAAAAATGGTGATTTTTGCTTCATATACATCTGTTTAAATGATCTAACTGGTGTTTCAATTTTAATAAAATAAGCCAAAAGATTGTAATTCGGTCGTTCAAACCCTCAATTTTTCTTTCCAGAGATTTGAAAAACATAAACAATTCGATTCTAAAAAAGAAACACAAAGCACATGATGACGTTTATTTTCCTAATACTTCAATTCGCCAAAAGGAGTTCCAATTTTTCGACAGAATGTGTATGTACGTGGTTGAAAAGTAATTTTTAAATAGCAAAAATTGTGGGAATCCCAAAATAAGATTAACTTTGTAATCTGACCTCTTTCTCCGAAAGGGGATTTTTTTTCTAAAACATTTCACCAAGAGAAAACGTAATAATTTTTTCACATGGATTGAGATAAAGTGTAATTTCAACGAAGAAATATTTTATACACAATATAGAACGGCCATTTTACCGTTCTTTTTTTGTTATTCTAAGTCACAAAAATCACATAAAATATTCTTTATAAACCTTAAAATAAAATGGCTAAAGTATCTTATTATACGAAAGAAGGTTTGGAGAAGCTCAGGAATGAGCTCCAAGAACTAAAGACGAAGGGACGTGCTGACATGGCTCGTCAGATTGCAGAAGCCCGCGACAAAGGGGATTTGAGTGAGAATGCAGAATATGATGCAGCCAAAGATGCTCAAGGCTTGTTAGAATTAAAAATTGCTAAATTGGAAGATACCGTGGCCAACGCTCGTCTGATAGATGAATCTAATATTGACACCTCTAAAGTATCTATTCTCTCTACGGTAAAAATAAAGCACAAAAAGCTCAAAAAGACAATGACCTATACCTTGGTATCGGAGGAAGAAGCCAACCTAAAAGAAGGTAAAATTTCGGTACAATCTCCAGTAGGAAAAGGTTTGCTAGGAAAAGAAGTAGGAGACGTTGCTGAGATTCAAACGCCCGCCGGCAAAACTGTATTCGAGATATTGGAAATTTCTCGTTAAACTACATCCAATTACCCTCTCCAATTGAGTAAATGAACCAACGCCATCGGTTGGAATCAATCTTATCAGGAAGCCATTCAAAACGAAAATTTTATTGTATTTTGCTGGCAAACTATCTGACTTGTAGAGATAGTCGTTCAACTTTTGTTATTCATTTACTCAATTTTTATGTCTTCAATTTTTTCTAAAATTGTAGCGGGTGAAATTCCAAGCTACAAAATTGCTGAAACAAATGATTATTTTGCCTTTCTGGACATCTTCCCAGTTACCAAAGGTCACACCTTGGTTGTTCCCAAAAAAGAAGTAGATTATATTTACGATTTAGAAGATGAGCTACTGTCTGGAATGCACTTATTTGCAAAAAAAATAGCCATTGCTATCAAAAAGGCCTACCCTTGTGAACGAATAAGCGTAGCAGTCGCTGGATTTGAAGTACCTCATGCCCATATTCATTTGATTCCAACCAATACTATGGCTGACCTGCAATTTACCGAAAAGCTCAAGTTGAGTCAGGAAGAATTGGCCGAAATAGCCCAGAATATTCAAAATCAATTGAAATAATTGACCTCAAGCACCCTCAAAGTGACAAAAAGAATTAATTGTAGGTTAATTTGTTGTTTACAAAATAAAATTAACTTAATTTACTATTAACTCAATAAACTATATTACCGTAATGTTAAGAAACAAGAAGGATGCTAATATAAACTTAACTGTTATTGTTAAAATTTGACAGTTAATTTACTAAAATTACATCTACATTTGTTTGACTAATACCAAGTAATATAGTAAAGCTTCGAAACCATACATAACTTTTTAGGTATATCCTGGAAAAAAATCGGCATAGTT
>CALDJV010000364.1 GCA_937899305.1 uncultured Cytophagaceae bacterium | reverse complement strand
GTCTAAATAAAGTTGGGAGACAGGCAGATGGCCAGACCAACTATCTCGATAAGTAATAGTCTGTGAGTAGAAACGGTTTTGTTCGAGTAATAACGAAACTGAAAAGTAAAAGTCTGAATTGATAAAAAGAAACGTTCTTGATTGAACGTTTTTTTTGACCTTGTTACTATGTAATGCATATTACATTGCATAAAATATAACTTTGTATTGTATTATAGTGCGTGCAAATTTTTTATAACTAAACAATATATCAACATGAAAACGTATAATTTTTACTTTCAACAATTTTTAAAAATGGCCACTAGAAACCTGGTAAGGGCTCAGTTGGTAGTATTGGGTAGCTGCTGCTGTTTTTCCCTGAGTATGGGACAAACCTCAAAAATGTCCCGGAAAGGGCTGGATCGTTCAACTAAATTGTTTCAAGCCTTAGAAAAACGGGATAGCGTGTTATTCGAGCTGGCTTTTAATCAACAAAATGCCAAAGGAACGGATAGTTTGTTACACGAAGACTTTGAGTTTTACCATGACCAAGGTGGGGTGACCGATTCTAAGGAAAAATTTCTGCGAAAATTCAAGGGCATAGATGAGAATGCAAAGTACAAGCCTTTACGAAAATTGGTTAAAAATACTTTGCAGGTATTCCCACTTTATGACCGGGGCAAACTATACGGTGCCATTCAAAAAGGAGCACACGAGTTTTACGCAGTTGAATCAGGAGGAAAAGCGCATTTGCAAGGCCGAGCTAAATTTACCCATGTGTGGATCAAACATCTAGGGAGATGGGTACTAAAGCGAGAACTGAGCTACGACCACCATGACCCTAAAAAGAAATAGAAGCATTGATTCCTTGTCAGTTTAAAAGTACTGCGCTTTACTTTCCAAGAGAGCGTTTTTTTTGAACCACTTACTTGGTAATACCTATTACATTGCATTGGAAATAACTTTGTATAGTATTATAGTAATGCAATGATATCTCAACAGTTAAAATATAGATTGGACATGATAAAACTTTTTTTTACCAAATTATTATTACTAATGCTGGTATTGAATGCTCAAGGGCAAAACCACCCAAGCGTACAAGTACCCGCTACCGACAGTATCAAAGCCTGGATGAAGCAACTCAATGTTCCTGCTTTGGGTATTGGTACCATTGAGAAGGGAAAACTCAATCGAGTGATGGTATTTGGCGAACTTAAAACCGATAAGGTGGCTCCCTATAATGCCATTTTTAATGTAGCTTCTCTCACCAAATCGGTGACCAATCAGTTGACCCTGAGACTGGTAAGCGAAGGGAAATGGGATTTGGACGAACCCCTGTATAAATATTGGGTAGACCCTGATGTAAAGGGAGATCCTCGGCACAAGCAATTGACTACTCGCCATGTGCTAAGCCATCAGACTGGATTTTTGAACTGGCGTTGGAAGCACAAGACCAAAAAGTTGACTTTTGAGTTTGACCCCGGCACCCAGGTAAAATATTCGGGCGAAGGTTTCAATTACTTGATGCGGGCACTGGAAAAGAAGTTCAAAAAATCGTTTGAAGCCCTGTGTGATGAATATATTTTTCAGCCTTATGGAATGATCGATAGTCATCTTACTTGGCGTAAAAAAGTAGATGAAAACCGTTTTGCGATAGAGCATAATTTGGTTGGTAAACCTTACAAACCAGAGAAAAGCCAACAGGCCAGTGGGGCCGATGATTTGTTGACTACCATCGAAGATTTTGGACGATTTGGAGAGAATGTGTTGGCTCAAAATGGAGTCAGCGAATCTGCATTTAAGGATATGGTACGCCCCCAGGGCAAGGTAAAACCTGGAGTGGCTTTTGGCTTGGCTTGGGTAGTGTTCGATCAATTGGCCAATGGTGAATATGCAATATTCAATGCCGGAGGAGACCATGGCGTAGCTGCTGTAATTGTACTGTTGCCCAAATCCAAACGGGGCATCATCGTGATGGCCAATTCAGAACAAAGAGGTATTGTGCTGAAAATGATTGTCAAGATGCTGGACGTAGGCCAGGAAATGATGCAGCGATTTTGATGATTCAGGATACTATTCAAATAGAAATATCTAACAATATTGAAAACTTGGTAAAAGTATTATTGATCTAATTGTTTCTTAAATAAT
>CALDJV010000363.1 GCA_937899305.1 uncultured Cytophagaceae bacterium | reverse complement strand
TTATTTCGGATATAAATTTAAGTTTTCATTTTTGCCAAATTTTGTAATAATTGTGGTAACCATAAGTCAAATATTCATCGGATAAATTTCAAGGAGTGGCAATACTCAACTCAAATTGAAGTGTTCCGAAAAATATGCATCATTATTGTTCTAAAAAACATCACTTTGACTATGGATTATGATGGCCGAGTACTTAGTCAAGGCCAAATTTAGGGATATCTTTGTCGCCTAACTTTGTATTTCTTCGCTGCTAAAAACTTGTTCTGTAAGAATCTAGTGCTACGGCTATGCTCATTTTTAGCGCCTTGAATTACTTTGTTATACGACTAAATCTTATCCCCAATTCAACTCTTGACTAAGTACTAGTATACGTAAAAGACGTAGACAATAAGCTTTGAACAAATTCAAAAATCTGATTTTTTATAATACATCAAACGATAGTGAATAGTTTAGTAATCGCTAAAGAAAAATATACTCCTGGAGTATCATTTAACACTACTACGAACATTTTTCAAATTGAAGGGGAATCATACAGTGAAGACGCATTTGTGTTTTATGGTGTTCTGCTCAATTGGGTAGATGAATATCTACGTATAAACAATCGCCCAATTACCATCAACTTTCACTTTACCTATTTCAATACCAGCTCATCTGAAGCCATTTTTCAACTGTTGGATAGGCTAGATAGGTTTGCCCGGAACAAAGGAAAAGCGGTAGAAATAAATTGGCATGTACAAGACAATGATCCAGATATGATAGAAGACGGGAAGTATTATCGAGATAATTTCGAGGCTTTATTTTTTCACATATTCTCCCAATAAGTCTAGAATCTACACTCGATGATCCATAGATAGAGCCCAAGGAACTAACCGTAGCACAAACCCAAAGGTTATTTTTCAACGCTGTTTATTCCCTGACTTTTATTGGTCAAAACTCATAAAAAAAGCCTTCTCTTGACAAGAAGGCTCTCATATAATTTAAAAAGTTTTGTAACGATTATTAACTTCTTCGTTTGCCTTTGTAAGACTTACGACCTGCGTTCTTTCGTCCTTTGCCGTAGTCTCCTCCGCCGCCTCCTTTAGAGCGCTCAATTACTACCTCACTTCCTCCGTATTCTACCTCAGCAAACGCTTCTTTCAACTGGCTTTCATAACGCTTATCTATTTCAAAAAACGAAAATGATTTTTGAATATCAATCTTACCTACTTCTACGTTTTTCAACTTAGGGTGGCTGTCAATAAAAGAAAGTAAGTTTTTGGGACTAAGCTCGTCCTTGCTTCCCAAGTTGATAAAATAACGATTGAAATCCACTCGTCCACGACGTCTTCGTTCTCGATCTCTGCCTCCTCTTTCTCTGTCACCATTGCGTCCTTCTCCTCTATCTCGGTTGCGCTCTCCCTTCTTATTGGCCACGTTCAAATCAGGTGCATCTTTATAATATTCCAAAAAGCGATTGAATTCGAAAGATACAAAGTGCTTGATCAAATCTTCACGGCTCAATTGCTCTAGCTTTTCGTATACTTGTGGCAAATAAGGTGCAATATCATCATCATTTACCGTTACTTCTTTGACCTGATCCATCAAATGTAGCAATCGTTTTTCACAAGTTTCGCGACTGGTAGGTACCTTTTTGCGCTCAATGGTTTTGCCAATTTTACGCTCAATGGTTTTAATTCGACCAATTTCCCGGCTGTGGGTAATGATCATAGACACCCCTGTCTTGCCAGCTCGCCCAGTTCTTCCACTACGGTGAATATATACCTCCAAGTCATCAGGGAGGTTAAAATTGATTACATGGCTGATGTCGTCCACATCTAAGCCACGAGCTGCTACGTCGGTAGCGACCAAAATTTGTAGATGGCGGGCTCGAAATCTAGACATCACATGGTCGCGCTGCGCCTGCGATAAATCACCGTGTAATGCATCGGCATTGTACCCATCTTGCATCAACTTATTGGCAATTTCTTTAGTCTCGCGTCGAGTACGGCAAAATACAATCCCATAAATGTCTGGGTTGATATCTGTGATTCGTTTCAATGCTTGGTAACGGTCACGGGCTTGCACCACGTAAAACTCATGACTTACATTTTTGGCTCCCGTATTGCGCTGACCTACCGTAATTTTCTTCGGTTCGTGCATGTACTGTTCTGCAATCCGAATCAATTCTTTTGGCATGGTGGCCGAAAACAACAAAGTTTGTTTTTCCTGAGGCGTAGTAGCCAAAATAGAATCCAACTCTTGTTTAAAGCCCATGTTGAGCATTTCATCGGCTTCGTCTAGCACCAACCACTGAATCTGCTCTAGTTTTAATCTTTTGCGCTTGATCAAATCCAAGGTACGCCCCGGTGTACCTACTACAATGTGGGCCCCTCTTTTTAGTTTATCGATTTGCTTATCGATGCTGGCACCACCGTATACAGCAGTAGTTTTTATATTCAAAAACTTAGTGAAGTTATCAATATCCTGAGCAATCTGTAGGCACAATTCTCGGGTAGGACAAAGTACTAGTGCTTGAATTTGAGGCAATTCGGCGTCGATACGCTCAAGCATGGGTAGTGAAAACGCAGCGGTTTTCCCGGTACCTGTTTGAGCAAATGCCAATAGATCAGTGTTTTCACTTAATACAAATGGAATAGCCTGTTCTTGAATAGGGGTGGGTTTTTCGAAACCCAAAGCGTGAACGGCCCGAAGGATTTCCGGGCGAAGTCCAATTTCTTCGAATGTTGACATATTGTACAATAAATTCACCCTATTCTTTCTTTATGAACAGGATGATGTATGTATTAAAAATTGTCTCAATATGCGCATTCGTTAGTAGTTGGAATGCCGAAAATTATGTATGGTTTTGAATCAAACCAATATCCCAAAAAGTTCTCTGAGACAATCTTTGAAAAATTTAAAGGCACAAAACTACGAGGAGTTGACCACAATCGCACACTGAAGTAAGTCTTTTTTCAAAAAATGGAGCAATAAAAGAAAGAAACTTTATAAAGTACCAATTACTCAGGCTTTAATGCAACAAAAAAATCTTTTTTTATCCCTGATTTCCAGTTATCAAGGGCTTCGCTAAATTTGCAGGTGTAGGTTTTCCATCAATAATTAACTAAAAAAAATACCATGCGGCAACAAATTCACATCTTTTTGACTGCGGTAATGTTTTACACCCGCATCCCCATACCAAGCTGGGTAGATCACCACCCCGACTACCTCAACAAAGCTTCTATCTATTTCCCAGTAATTGGCTGGATGGTAGGTGGCTATACTGCCCTCATTTATTTTTGTTGTCAGCTGTTTTTCCCAGTAGAGTTGGCCATCTTGTTGAGCATGGCTGCGAGCATTTTGATGACAGGGGCTTTTCACGAAGATGGTTTTGCCGATGTGTGTGATGGCTTTGGGGGAGGCTGGACCAAGGAAAAAATTCTCACCATTATGAAAGACTCCCGAGTAGGTGCATTTGGAGCGCTTGGGATGATTGTTTTATTATTGATCAAATTTTTTGCTTTGAAAACCTTGGCTCAAGACCTCAAAATAATTCCTGTAATCATCATTGCCCATACCCTCAGCCGCTATACAGCTTTGACTTTTATCTTTACGCATGAATATGTACGCGAAAACGAAGATAGCAAAGCCAAACCAGTGGCCAAGAAACTAGCCAAGTGGGAATTGCTTGTCGCCACTATTTTTGGTCAACTGCCTTTGCTGCTACTTTACCCACAATGGTCGGTATTTTGGGTACTGGTACCTTTGTTGATTTTGAAACAATATTTAGCCTGGTACTTCACAAAATGGATTGGAGGTTACACGGGTGATTGTTTGGGAGCCACTCAGCAACTTGCCGAAATCATCATTTACTTGTTTTTCATTATTTGGCAACAGAACATCTAGGTCGCTTGCTTGTTTTAGCATTTGGAATCTACTATCTTCCAAAAGTCATATTAATCACAAGAAAAGTTAAATTATATGAGTTGGATCAACGATTTTAAGCTAGATATTAAAAAGGATCTGTCTTTTTATGGTACCGACCTTAGCCGTCCCGAATGTGTGATTGCTCAAAAAAATGGTACCCTTTGGGTATCTGATAATCGCCACGCAGTTACGAAAATCAATGCCGATGGTTCACAAGAACAATTGGGTGAAAACGGAGAAACCAATGGCATGACCATGGACAAAGATGGTAACATCTATCTGGTAGATTGGATGAATAACAAAGTATTGAAAATGACGCCTGATGGTCAAATGGAAGTGTTGTTAGATGCGCTTGACGGTCAACCTTTAGGGCCCACCAACTACGTTTTTGTGGATAGTCAAAATCGTTTATGGGTGGCCATCTCTACCCGTAGGCATCCTTGGTTCGCTGCTGCAGTAGACCCTCAACCGGATGGTCATGTGATTTTAATAGATCAAAATGGTCCTCGAGTGGTCGCTGACGGTATTTTATTTACCAATGAAATCCGTTTAGATCAGGATGAAAAATACCTGTATGTAGCAGAGACCATGGCCAGCAAAATCTCTCGTTTTCCAGTCAATGCTGATGGGTCCTTAGGACAGAAAGAAACCTTTGGTCCTGAATCATTGGGAGAAGGTTGTTTTGTAGATGGTTTTTGTTTTGATAGCGAAGGAAATGTATGGGTAACTACGGTATTACGCAATGGTTTGATGATTATTGACGCTCAAACTCAGCAAGCCCACACGGTGTTTGAAGATGTGAATGAAGTTGCTTTGACGGAAGCCGCTGGCGCCTTGGCCACCAAAAACCTTACTCCTGAGCAAATGTTTGCCTGTGGTGGAGAAACCTTGCAGCTCATCACCAGTGTAAATTTCGGTGGCGACGATTTAAAAACGGTATATATGGGCTCATTGGCTATGAATAAGTTGGTTACTTTTCGTTCTCCCGTAGCTGGAATGCCTATGTTGCACTGGTAACATGTGGTACCCAGATCAACTTCAAGGCTTTCTAGTAGAACCTTGAAGTTGATTTTACCTTTATATCACATATGAATGCTTATCAAACTCAATTTAAACAACTACTCCGTTCAGCCGATATTCAAAATGTAAAGCTTGCTCTTGAGATGGCCAAAGGCGATCCAGATTTACAAAAAGTGGTGGAAGCATATCAGGCCATCTACCGAACCATTTATGGAGAACTGGCTGCTGGAAGTGAATTAATTGATTCCATCATAGAAATCAATCAACCAATGTTGTTTGCTGACAATCAGGATTTAAAAATACTCCCCGAAACCATCAGTGAACTTACTCACTTGACGGAACTTTATTTGGAAAGAAATCGATTGAAAACTTTACCAGTAAGCATTGGTAATTTGGCTCAACTCACTATTCTGGGATTGGACAACAACCTTTTGGACACTTTGCCAGAAAGCATTGGAAAGTTGAGTGCATTACATAAACTCAGTCTCAACCACAACCAATTAAAAGCCTTGCCCCAGGGAATTGGTCACTTATCTTCCCTCAAAACGTTGACAATAAGACGCAATCAACTGACCCAACTCCCCCATCATTTTGTTCGCTTACCTCACCTTATTACGCTTGACTTGAGTTTCAATGAATTTGAAAAATTTCCTGATGAAATCATCCAGCTTACCCAATTACGAGAAATGTACTTTAGCAATAATTGCCTGAGCAACCTCCCAAGCCAGTTGGAGCAACTGCCCCAACTCCAAACACTTACCTTATCTAACAATAAATTCAAGGCATTTCCCCAAGTGTTGCTAAACCTACCTCAACTTCGATTCATTGCCTTCAGTGACAATCAAATCACCGATTTGCCTCAGCATATTGACAAGCTTCAAAAACTTACTGGCCTCTTACTGGATGATAACCAGCTTAAAGAATTACCTGAAAACCTGGGCAATATTCGAGGATTACGTACTTTGACTCTGGAAAATAATCAGCTCAGTCATTTGCCCCATTTCATTACTCAACTTCCCTTGACTAGTCTGTACCTTTCTCACAATCGCTTGATTACGCTCCCAACTGAGCTTGCTCAACTACAAGAATTGCTCGTTCTAAAGATATCAGGAAATACGATTACCCAAGGAATTGAGGCCATTTGGCAATTGACTGGCCTGAAGCAATTGCATATGTCAGAAGTAGGCCTGAGCCAACTACCCCAAGAGATTCAAAACTTGACCCAGCTCTTACAACTAGACCTTGCGAAGAATCATCTCCAAGTACTTCCTGAATCAATTTCGGCCCTGCAAAAGCTAGGATACCTGGACATTAAGAATAACCCTATCACAAAGCTACCCGAAGCAATGTTGGAATTAAAAAATTTGAGAAAAGTCTTTTTGAGTGGCACCCGTATTGATCCTCAAGAAATCGAACGTTTCAGATCACTGCTACCTAGGTGTACTTTTATAGAATAGGTGTTCGCTTACTAAATTATTATTTCAAATATTGCACAAAATAGTCCATTTCGAAGCATTATTAGGTTCTATGAAACAATTGTTTTTTTTATTTTTAGGTCTTTCTCTGGGCAATATTTCGCGTGCTCAAAGCGTCTCTTTTTCACGAGATATTGATAGTCTCATCAATCAATATATTGTAGCCCATGATTTACCAAGTGCCGCGGTAGGTGTTGTATATAAAGACTCAGTTTTATATGGAAAAAGAATGCTAAATAGAAACAAGTCAAACGCTTCTGCCACCGCAAAACAAAGCTCGATCTATAATATTGCTTCAGTAGCCAAACCCTTTGTGGCAACTGCTATCCTCTTACTTGCTCAAGATGGTAAAGTAAATATCAAATCACCGGTAGTGCGCTATCTACCCTATTTTAATATTGACTCTAGGTTCAAGGATAAAATCACCATTCAACATTTACTGACCCATACCTCTGGATTACCCAATACAAGCTCACCAGATGATTACAAATACCTGAGGGTAGATACTACTGATCACGCATTGGCCAATCATATTAAGTCCTTTTCTAATATTAGGTTAAAGTTCAAGCCAGGAAAAAAATACGCCTACAGTAATGTTGGTTACGAAATTCTAGGACAAATAATTGCCGAGGTAAGTAATATGTCTTTTGATGAATATATGAAGGTACGTTTGTTTCAGCCCTTGCAAATGACCCAAACTTCTTATGTCTTATCAGAATTCAAAAAAGACGAAATAGCTCCACCTCACCTGGATCATCCTTATCGCATTACCAACAAATTTCCCTACAATCGGGCTTTTAGTCCTAGTGGCAACCTTTTTACTTCTATAACTGACCTCAACAAATGGATGGTATTCAATTTGAATGATGGTAAATATCAACAATACAAACCCCTTACTGCACCTTATTTCAAGTTATTGACCACCCGCCATACAAAAACTGATGAAGGAGATTTTATAGGCTTGAGCTGGTTTTTGAAAAACAAGTTGGTTTTTCATGATGGACTAGACCTTGGGTATACTGCGCTGATGTTACTTTACAAAAAACAAAAAATTGGCATCACAGTCTTGATCAATCACCAAGAGGCAAACTGCAATGAGCTCCTTAATTTGATTGTAAAATCAATCAGGTATTAGGGCGCTGGCGTGTCTAAAATTGAATTGCATCCGGTTTTCACTCATAAATGGCCCTGGTCATCCGATCTTTTCCAAAGCCATCTTTACGAATGATGATTTCCTGAAAGCCCATTGATTGCAACAGCTCTTTGGTTTCCTGGCCAAATTGCTCATTGATTTCAAAATAGAGTTTCCCACCGGATTTTAGTTTTTGTTGGGCCAACTGGGCAATGGCTTTGTAAAACAACAAAGGTGCTTCTTGCGGAACAAACAAGGCCAAATCGGGTTCAAAATCCAGTACATTGGCTCGCATTTGTTTCTTTTCGGCTGGGGTCACATAAGGAGGGTTACTCACCATTACATCCAAAGAATGATCAGGGATTGCTTGATGTAGTTTTTGGGGTTCCAGCAGGTTGTCTTGTATAAATGTGACCTTGGCAGCATGGTGGCTAGCATTGGATTGGGCTACTTGCAAGGCCTCGGGCGAAACATCAAGGGCTTGTACTTTGGCCTGCGGCAGGTTTTTGGCCAAACTCACCGCAATACAGCCGCTCCCCGTACCCAAGTCTAACATATTGATCGGTTGATTTGCCTGATCCTGAATAATCCACGCTACCAGCTCCTCCGTTTCGGGGCGGGGGATCAATACTCCAGGCTGTACTTGAAAACGGAGGCCATAAAACTCGGTATATCCCACAATATATTGAATGGGTTCATGGTGTTTCAAACGTATCAACACCTCGTTCAATGCTTGTTGTTTTACTTCATCCACCACAATTGGACTATTTACCAAGACTTGCGTTCGGCTCAGTTCAAAAAAATATTCCATCAACCAAAAAGCAATGTTTTGGGCTTCTGCTGGGCTGTACAAATCTTGTAATTGCTGGCGATAGTCGTCAAAAAGTTGTTTGGAGTTCATTTTATTCATAAATGCAGTCATTTTCAATTGCAAAACTATAAAAGCTTTTCATTTGGTAACAGTTGCGCAATAATTGTCGGTTTTCATTTTGAACATGTTACTTTAAAATCTCCTCTGACCTGTTACCTTTGAAAATGAATGCAACCCTCGCCGTTTATGGCATACAAGATCGCAATAACTTGGGGTACCCAGGCTACGTACACGACCACTCGCTGTGCTTGATGCAATCGGGTAAAATCAGGCAGTATCTGCAATTAGAGCGCCACACCCGCAAAAAATATGACCACCAAATGCATCACCACCTTGAAACTCTCCTCAATAAAAAACGAGTGCACCTCCCTGAAAACTGCGACTGGGTATTCGTCAATTCCCTGGTGGGCAGTAGTTTCATTAGCAAAAATGGTAAAATCCGTTTTGATGCGCTACCTGAAAAAAAGCTTGGGGTAGACATTCAAGAAGGCTACGGCTGGCTGGAACTGGAAAAATGGCAGGGCAAGGCCATCAAGGCTTATAGCATATCTCACGAATTGGCCCACGTATTTTCTTGTTTGCCTTTTTTCGGCCAATTCAAAGACAATAGCCTGCTCATTAGCTTCGATGGTGGGGCTAGTTTGGGCAATTTTGCCGCTTTTCATTACCAAAACAAGGAATTGAAAGTATTGGCCTGCGACTGGGATTTACGCCAAGTGACCCATTTATTCAATGCCAATGGACTCAGCTTTGCCTTGCTGGGTATTTCGCCCAAACACCACAATAGTCTGGCCGGCAAACTCATGGGATTTGCCGCTTATGGACGTCACCACAACCGAGTCATGGAGTGGTTAGAACAAAATAATTATTTTGCTGATTATTGGACCCAAAAAGAGCACTTTCACCAAAGTGCCCAACAACATTTTGGCTGGCAGGGCCAAATGGGTGATTTAACTGATCCTTTTTTGCAAGACATTGCCTTTGCTTTTCAACGCGTTTTTCAGCAACAGTTTTTACAACGCCTGTCCGCATTACAACAACAAGTAAACGCCCATTATTTGTACTACGCGGGTGGCTGTGCGTTGAACATTCCTACCAATCGACAAATTGTTCATCAAAATTGGTTTCAAGAAGTATACATTCCTCCCTGCTGCAACGACTCAGGCTTGTCAATCGGAGGGGCTGCATTTTTAGAATGGAAAAAGCAACACGAAATCCAGCTTCACTCACCTTACCTCAATAACGCTGGACTCTCCTCTCCTACTACGCAAGCTACGACTTCTACCATTACTCAACTTGCTGAGGCTCTGATCCAGCATAAAATCATTGGAATCTATCAAGGGGCAGGCGAAGTAGGCCCACGGGCCTTGGGGAATCGTAGTTTGCTCGCTTTGCCCAACTCAAAAGCATTGGCAAAAAAAGTAAGCGAAGACTGTAAAAAAAGGGAATGGTATCGCCCCATTGCTCCTGTTATGTTGGCAAAAAATGCCCAATTGGTTACGGGAAATACGTCTCTTTCTCGTTTGGCGGATTATATGTTAATGGATTTTGAAATTTTGCCTGCTTATCACAAGGCCCTCGCAGGAGTTATTCATGTCAATAACACGGCTCGTATCCAGGTCATTCGTCAGCGGGATCAAAATCCCCTTATGTTTGATTTATTGACCTACCTAGATACCAAACACGATGTTTTGGCTTTAATCAATACTTCTTTCAACGGACCAGGAGAGCCCATTGTACATACTCCCTCACAAGCATTGAACAGTGCTCAAGCAATGCAATTGGATGGCGTATTGATCAACGAAAAACTGGTTTTATTTTAATTACCTCGCATGTTTTTGAGGGCAATTCATCGTATTCGTACCGGATTTGGTTATCTTCGTTATCTCACAAAATTTATCCTGTTCTATGACTCGTACTGTTGAACGCTATATCAATCTTTTCACTGATTTTGGTTTTAAAAAACTCTTTGGAGAAGAACCCAACAAAGATTTATTGATGTCTTTTTTAAATGAATTGCTAGGAGATCAGGAAGAGATCAAAGACATTCGTTATCTGAACAATGAAAAACTGGGTAAACACGATGGAGAACGCAAAGCAGTGTATGACCTGTATTGTAGCAATGACCAAGGGGAAAAATTCATTGTAGAAATTCAACGAGTAAAGCAAGAGTTTTTCAAAGATCGAAGCGTCTATTATTCTACTTTTGCCATACAAGATCAAGCCACCAAAGGCAAAGATTGGAAGTATGAATTGAAAGGAGTATATACCATTGCCATTTTAGACTTCAGCTTTGACCCGCTAGACCAGGCCAAGTTTGAGCATCGTATAAAACTAATGGATGTACAAACCCATCAAATATTTTACAACAAACTCACTTTCATTTATCTGGAAATACCCAAGTTTCAAAAAGAGATTCACGAACTGGACAACGACTACGAAAAGTTGTTCGAATTAGCCGAAATTGCCAATATGAACGAAAAAGACCGATCAGTTTACCAAGAAAGCCTCAAAGATTATTGGGATTTGAAAAGTGCAATGAATACTTATTACAAGGATGGGAAAGAAGAAGGATTGGAAGAGGGGTTAGAAAAGGGACGAAAAGAAGGATTACAAGAAGGACGTTTAAAAGAAAAGATGGCTACTGCTCAGATTATGTTAAGCGCCGGAGTATCCATTGAGGATATCATAAAGTTTACCAAACTGACTCGA
>CALDJV010000362.1 GCA_937899305.1 uncultured Cytophagaceae bacterium | reverse complement strand
GTGTTTTTGGATAACAACTTTGTGGCCAATGCCAGCATAGATACGGTGGCTTCCAGCGAAAGTTTCTGGACTTTTTTGGGGATAGACGAGGGCGTAAGAGTCGCACGAAAGTTTCTGAAAAAGTACGAAAAGAAAGAAGGCCAAGTATTCGGCAAAAAGCACAAAAATATGGTGTACGAATACAGCATGGAGGCCCAAAACTTCAAGTCTAAACCCATCGAGTTGGTCATCAAAGATCAACTACCCATTGCCCAAAACGATGAGATCAAGGTACAGTTACTGGCCCCCCACTACACCGAAGACACTCCTCAGCTTAAAATAAACAAGCTCAAATACCTGGAGTGGACTCATCGGTTAGATTCAGGTCAGGATTTGAAAATTCCTTTTACGTTTTCTATTACTTTTCCGAACGACGTATGGCTGAAATAATCTTCAATCATCGTTTTCGTTTCGGAAGTTGAAAGTTAACAATGAAGATTTCTTTTTGCTCGTCGGCCCATTCCATGCCTACTGCCGGAGTCCACCGAGGGGCCGACTTCAACAAACGAATGGCTTCTTGATTGCACCCATACCCCAACCCTTCCAGTACCTGGATCTTGATGAGTTGGCCTCGTTCATCTACTACTGCCGACAGTATTACCTCCCCTTCTACTTTGTATCGTCGGGCTCTTTTGGGGTAGCGCAGGCTATCTTTCAAATACTGTTCAAAACCACGGGGTTTCTGTGCTTTAGCTACTCGTTTATCGGTTTTATTTGTCTTGTTATTTATAACATTCATGTCTACCATTGGTGGGGGAAGTTCGTTATACTCGCTGCTCATCTCAATCAATGTTCTATTGGCAAACTCTTGGGCATTGGCCGCCCCTTGGTATTTGCCTTTTTGGTCAATGTAAAAGTATTTACCTGCTCTTTGTACTATTGCTTTGTCGTTGACAAATTTGCCCACCCTCTGGTATACAAAAGCAAGCGGTTCTTTGCCCCCCTGATTTACATATCCCCAACGATTGGTCCCTTTGGATGCAAGCAGATAGACATCTTCTTTATAATAGTCTTCAGGGTAAGCCAAATAGGTATAACGAAAGTTAGTCAGAAACTGCTTTTTTAGGGCATCGTACAACGCATAACGCCCCCCTTTTTTCACAATCAAGGGCGCACTAGAATTAGGGTGATCCATCGTTACTTGATCATAAATAATAGGTAAAATCACCTGATCATCCCAACGAACTACTCCCTGACGATTACCTTTACTTACCACAAACAAACTAGGGTGTTTTCGGCTTGGGCTGTACACCTTCAAAGTATCATACTTGACGGGTATCACTACTTTGCCTAAGGTGTCTAAAATACCATACAAATTGTTTTTTTTGACCTTGATGAGTTGTCGTCTCAAGTAACGTACTTGATCATACTTAATGGGTACCATTACTTTACCCGAGGTGTCTAAAATGCCATACAAATTGTTTTTCTTGACCTTGATGAGTTGTCGCCTCAAGCAACGTACTTCATCATAAATTGCCGGGACCACCAATTTTCCTTGGGTGTTAACGTACACTGTTTTTCCATTTTTTCGCGCAAAAATCAAGGATGTTTCCCGGATAATTCTGCCCACGCTTTCATAGTCAAATTTGGTCAATAGTTTTCCTCGAGCCCCATCATACAAGGCATACCGTGTTCCCTTTTTTAACCATAACAAGCAGCGATATTCTTGATACCTTCGCTCTAATGATATGATCTCGTCGTATTGGGCAGGTACAATCATCTGCCCTCCTTCGAAAATACCCATTCCTTGATCGGTATAGCATTCCCCCAACAACGTTCTTTTATTGAGTATTTCGATGCGCTTGTATTTGGGAGCCAACAACACCTTTCCATCCGCGTCATAAAGTCCTTTTAACCCGTTTTTAGTCACCAAAAAAGAAGGCGAGGAATAAATGTATCGTCCTACTCGCTGGACCGAATCATAGACTGCTTTTAACAGGATGTTACCATATTTGCCAAACAATCCATACTGTTTGCCCTTGTAATACTTATACAACTTGGGGGTGGTGCTATACACTTGGATGCTATCGTAGATGCAAGGCAATACCTCGTCATTTTTTCCTCCTACTTTTATCTTTTCTCTTACCAATCCCCATTTTCCGGCTCGAATGGTTTTGTATACGTCCTGTTCTTCGTTGCCGGGTAATTGCCAGAGATCATCGTACTTAAAGTCTACCCATACTTTGTCATTTTTATCTACAATGCCCGTCGCTTGGTTCAAGGTGGCTTTATAGCGTGACCTGCCATCTACGACAAAACCATCAAGGCGAGTATATTTGAAGGGGATGGTTTGATCCCCAAAATCAGTAAACAGACCGTATTTTTTGCCTTTCTTTACTCGAAAGTATACCCGGTAATGGGTGATTTGAGCTTGCACTTCCTGGTACTTTACTGGAACGATTACCCTTCCAATTCCATCAATTAAGCCGTATTTTCCTTTTCTGGATACCTTGGCTGCTTCTTGGCGATAGCCCTCGGCATAATCATAAATTGGTTTGATGATGATACGACCGTTTGCGTTTTTATATCCCCACTTTTCTTTTTTGCCAGAAGTTTTAAATGGCACCAAGCTTTGGCTCTGCCCGGAGAAAATTGGTAATAAATAGATGAGGAGTGATAAATAGATTGCTTTCATGTAATTTGATCCTTTGTACACTGTAAATTAAGTAAGTTGTTGATTTACTCGAGGTTATTTTGTTTTCTGACGATCTTCAAAAAATTGAGCATAGCCAACAGCTACGAGATATTTTTTAAGAGAAGTCAGGGGGCAAAAGAAACCGAGGAAATCGTAAGATATTTAGTTTACATTGTACTTTGTAGTAGATGATAAGTAAATTTAAGAAATCCCTCCCCAAAAATCAGCTTGATACTCATAAATTTAAGAGAAAACCAACCATTCATAAACCCAAGCCAACTCGCCACCAAGATTTACCTGAAATTAATAGTTTTTTGATATCATAACCAGTAGTTTAATGTGGACAATATTCAGAAAAAATGGAAACGCTCAACTCATTAACTTCTGGCGAAAAAATCGTCATCCCGTTTAGTTTTGCCATCGAGTATCCTGAAGGCACTGATGTGATGGGCTTGTAACTTAAATTTTACTATTTTTAAGTCAACTAATCGAATCAAAAATTACCTACTTACAATGGAAACACTGAATTCAAAAATTACTAAAGTCACCGTATTTAAAGACCGCGCCGAAGTGACTCGCGAAGCCCAACAAAGCAGTTTGGCTCCTGGCGAATACCACCTGGTATTTGACAAACTTCCCAAAAATATAGATCAAAACAGTATCCAGGTCAATGGAAAAGGCCACGCTACCCTCTCTAATGTAAAATTTGAAACGGTGTACTATGAAGAATCGCCCGATGAAGATCGACGAAAACTGTATGAAGAACAACAAAGCATTCAGGACGAAATTCGCCAGTTAGAAGATCAAATTACTCGTCTAGGCAAAGAAAAAGAGTTTGTGGATGGAATAGGTAAAAAACTCATTACTCCTGCTTCCCACGAAACTACTCTAGAGCTCGATCCCCAAAAATGGGCCAACATGCTGGGATACTTTAAACAAGAACTGGAAAAAGTAGATCAGGCCATCTTTGAGGTAGAAAAAAACAAACGAACTTGGGACAACAAACTCTCTAAGGTATCAAGTCATATTCAGCTACTGGGCAAGGGCAAACGCTTGAGCAAAAACCAAGTCACAGTTTGGGTAGAAGTCACTCAGGAAACCAACCTATTGCTTGAGCTCTCTTACATTGTACACAATGCCAGTTGGCGCCCAGTGTACGATTTACGGGTATCTACCGAGGATAAACGCATGCACATTACTTACAATGCCTTTGTTACCCAAAATACGGGTGAAAATTGGGAAGACGTGCAACTTAAGATTTCCACGGCTCAACCTCAAATCAGCGGTGAACAGCCCAATTTGTCGCCTTGGCGCATCAATATCAAAGTTCCTAAACCACCTGCCCCCTCAATGCCAGGTGCAAGGGCCATGTCAAACATGATGGAGCCTCCTATGGCGCAAATGTTTACCAGTGAAAGCGACCGTATGGTGATGGATATAGATGAAGCGGAAGATTTGATCATGGCTAAACCTGCCTCGACAGTAGAAACTGGAGCCACTTCAGTATTTTTTAGCATCGCTGGGCAACACCTTGTCAAAAGCGATGGCACCGAGCATAAAGTTACGATTATGCAAGAAGACTTTTCGGCTCACTTTCGCTATTCTACCGTACCCAAGCTATCGCCTTATGCTTACCTCAAGGCCAAAGTACGCAACGAAACGGCTTACCCTTTTTTGGCTGGGAGTACCAATGTTTTTCTGGATAACAACTTTGTGGCCAACTCAGCCATGGAGGCCGTAGCACCTACTGAAGCATTCTGGACTTTCTTGGGGATAGACCAAGGCTTTAAGATTGACCATAAATTCCTGAAAAAATACGAAAAAAAGGAAGGCGGTATTTTTAGCAAAAAAACCCAAAACATTGTCTATGAGTACTTGATTGAAATTAAAAACAACAAAAAAACCCAGGAAGAAATTGTAGTATGGGATCAATTGCCTATTTCGGGCAACGATGACATCAAGGTGCATTTGATGGACCCTACCTACAAAGAAGACAGCGATAAAATCAAGAAAAATGAGTTTGAATATCTAGAATGGTTTTTCAAGCCCAATCCCGGTGAAGAGCTTAAGATTCCATTCAAGTTTGCGGTAGAATATCCCCGTGACAAACAAGTAGAAGGATTGGTTTAATATTCATTGTTAGGTTGTTTGATGGCTATATGGTTTTGTTATGCATTAAACCTCACCATATAGTCATTAAGTAACGCTTTCAAAATAAGACGACTTGGTCTATATTACGTAAAATCAGTTAACTATAAAATATGAAGTATATGTTGACTAACCTCTTTTTAAGCTTTTTGGATGCGTTCTTTTCCCTACCCGTTTGGATGCATATTCTCCTGCTCATTGTCTGGATCATTTTACTACGGTATTTGGTGTTGCGTATCAAAGCCCATGCTGCATTTGTGGTAGTAGCGTTTTTGATAGGCGGTGTGGGTACTCCCATTACCTTGATGGTTCTCAACAATGGTTATTGGGGTTATGGTTATTTGCACGAAAGCCGGATTCCTTACTTTGGTGCTTCGGCTCGTTATTTGGCCATCAACGATTTGTATGTTACTCATAGCAAAGGAGGTAAAAGTCATTACCATCATCGTTTGTACTTGATAGATGCAGTGCAAGGAGATATTTTATTCAAAAAACCGCTCGATGGAGGCATCAGTCAATTATCGCTAAGCAATGGTCGGTTATTGGTAAATGCAGGTAAAAAAAGTCAATACTTTTCACTTGAAGGCAAGTCTCGTCAGGCTTTTGACGAAAAACGCCTCAAGGACTTACCAGAATTGAAAGGAGGTATTTTCAAATATGGTTACAACGCCAACACCAATCAAGCTTGGGCCATCAATAAACAGGGAGAAAAGTTTTTTTACAATGGCACTACAATGAAACGAGAACTGGAACGTGCCCAAAATAGCACTCCCAAAAGTTATTTTAAGCAAATTGAGCCTACATCCAGGTTTCGCTTCA
This sequence comes from uncultured Cytophagaceae bacterium, assembly GCA_937899305.1. Taxonomy (GTDB): domain Bacteria; phylum Bacteroidota; class Bacteroidia; order Cytophagales; family Microscillaceae; genus Microscilla. The sequence goes on along the minus strand of CALDJV010000362.1, from coordinate 5,519 downwards.
CCACTGGCCCATCAAAACGAAGCTATGGCTCATCACTGGTTCATTGCCCGGTAACCCTCCGGGGACGCGTTCGACAAAAGTTGATTCTGGAAGATGGGCAACGAATAGAACAATTTTTTGTATACGGAAAGATTCAAATGTACTTCCCCCAGGCAGAAATGGCTTTGATTAAAAGTTATGAAAGTACCGACAAAAAACAATTGAAGCTCACCGCGGTCAACAAACAAGGGAAGGTACTTTGGCAAAAGACGCAACTACAACTTGGGGTCAAAGATTTTTACAGTTATTCCAAGCCTGTCATTTCTTACATTACTCCTGCCTTATACGGTGGCGATTTTATTATTTTGATTGGAGGATACTTACATCGAATGGATCCTAAAACGGGCGTCATGCGCTGGCAAACGAGGTTATAAGATGGTATACTCAAAGATAGTCTTGCTCAATATTTTGGATGCCTTTTACTCCCTTCCAATATTCGTTCATGTCCTATTGTTTGTTGGAGTTGCACTGGGCGTGGTGTATTTACTGATCAAAAGCAAAAAACCTTCGTCTAAACCAGTTGTTATGCTGCTGGTGATACTTACTATGGGTGGGTTAATTGCACTACCAGTCTCTTTGATGTTATTAAACAACTACTACTGGGGTTATGGGTACTTGCACGAAAACAAAGTGTCTTATTTTGGAGTTTCAGGCTCATATATTGTCATTGGTGATTATAAAAAGTCTGGGCAAAGTCGAAATCAACATCGCGTATATCTGGTGGATGCTCAAAACGGGAAAATTCTATTCAAAAAACCAATAAAAGGCCAAGCCAGCGTAAAAAGCGTATCGTTTGGAGATAACCAATTGGTTGTAAAATCAAAAGGCAGGACTCAGTATCTTTCTTTGACAGGCAAGCCTCAGAAGCCTATAAATAAAAACCAGTTAATAGCGTTGCCTGAACTCAAAAATGGTATTTTCAAATATGGATACAATGCCTCTAGCAACCAGGTTTGGGCCATGAACAAAACAGGTGAAAAATACTTTTACAACGCAACCACACTACAACGTGAATCAGAAAAAATAACCGCACCTACCTCTAACAACACTTTCAAAACAGTTCCACCCTTACGCGAAACGCATTTTACTACCTACAAGCAAGGCTCACTTGGGTATTGTCCATTGACCCTCAAAGGTAAAATTCGTCAACAATTGGTTTTAGAAAACGGCCAGCGTACCAAGCTGTATTTCGTATATGGTCAACTCCAGCAATATTTTCCAAAAGCCCAAGTAGTCCTTATTCAAAGTTATCAGACAACTGACAAAAAGGAATTGCAACTCACTGCAGTCAACTTACAAGGAAAAATACTGTGGCAAAAATCTCAGAAAGCCTTGGAGGTCAAAGATTTTTTCAGCTATTCCAGGTTGAAGGTTTCCTATGTTGCCCCCGAAACATTTGGCCACGACTTTGTCATTTTAATGGGTGGCTTCCTCCTGCGGATTGACTCTAAAACTGGGACGATGCGCTGGAAAACGAGGTTGTGAATCAATCAACTCAGCGGTTTCGCCGAAAAACAATCAGTTAAATATCCAAAATTCATTTCATTTGGTCTCCTATGGCAAGACCAAATGAGGGCAATGATATGCAAAAAAAACACTTCCCAGCTACAAGCCAGAAAGTGTTTGGTGATCTATCCATTTATAATTGATGTACTTTTTAAGTTAGTTAGGTTTTGTAGACTCAAATAATTTGAAGGTAATAAGCTACAAGCCGCAAGTCATATTATCATAGTGTCATTTGTTAGTCAAAGGCCTTGCAGCTTGTTGCTTACTACTTATAGATAAGTTAAAACTTTTATTGCTTCTACACCCAGGACTGCAATATTTATGATTTTTACTTTTCTTGGTAAAAGTCTTGTTACAGGCCGAATTGCTACACTCGACAACGGTTCCTTTGGGAGCATTTTGGTTGATTGCTCTAGGGTCGGTAGCCTCTTGGTTGCGCATACTACTCGGCCGCAAACTAATTTCATTGTGAGGCTGGGTCGCCAAGGCTGGAGTTTCCTGCGCCTTATTGGTCAATTGGGTCACTCTTTGCTCCAATGCCTGCACCAAGTCTTGGACAGGGGTTGCTTTGGCTTGGGTAGCCAGTAATGCATCGCTTATCCGATTTACAAGCGTTTCTACCATCATTTCCTGTGGTTTTTCGGCTGCTCCATTGTCCGACAGAATATCAAACTGTACTCCTTCTTGTTCGGTACGGGCCAAGTATTGAAAATGAAAGAAATAAGCATAAATCGTGATCAGTTCTAACACTGTAATCAGGCCCAAGGCCACATACATGGTAGTAGACGTGTAATCCTGATTGGCTTTGACCTCAGCAGTATGTTTGGTATTGAGGGAATTCAGTTTTTGTTCTTTCTTGGCCAAAATTTGCTGCTTTTCGTTTTTACTGGCCTGCAAATTGGCTTGTTCCTCTTTGGTGAGTCCCCAACGTCGGGCTTTTTTGTCCACCGAAAGGTTCTCCAGACCAGCGATCACCTCATTCAATTGCTTGAGGCGGGCATCATATTGTTGGGTTACCTTTTGCTCACTGGCTTTCAAGTCCTGAGTCAAAGCTTTAGTTTTATCTCCCATTTTGAATGAAAGTAAAGCCCCTCCCACTCCACTCAATGCAATAGACACAAATACCAAAAACGCCAACCCTACAATAGAGAAGTTACCAATACGATCTCGTTTGGCCTTGGCCTTGAAAATATTTTTGGCGAAAGTGATTTTGGCCAACTCCACCGCTACCAAAAGCCCTACCAATAAGCCACCAATCAATAATGCCATTAAAACGAGCATCCAGGGTGGGAATTGACCATTGCTATCCAAGTCGGTTCCTACAAATACCAGGCTTATCAATACACAAGTAGCCAGGCCTAAAATAACTGATATAAAGTGATACACTGACCGAAACCCATACAGAAAATTATCCAGGGGTTTCATCCGTTGAGAATAAGGTTGAACAGCCAGTTCCTCGCGCGCTTTCTCGTAGTTTGCCCTCATCTTGGCCAAATGATAAGTTTCAGAATACACATCAGACTGGTGGCACTCCGAGGGCTTCTTTACTTTTTTTAATTTTTGAGCAATGTTTTTCATGACCTCTGAGTTTGTAATTTCTTCTATTTCAAGTTTTTAAAGGTTTTTTGCTAATTTTATGATCATTACACTGTAAATTTGGCTAATATTTTTAGCAAAATCAAGATTTGTTACTCAATTTTTTAGCAAAATTATTTAGTTGTTATAGGTAATGTGGTCTATTATTTGTTTTAACAAAGTATACTATATATATCAGTCAGTAATTTATTATAACAGCTTGTTACAAATGTAAGAAGAGGTTTGTTATTATTCAAACTTTTCATACATTTTGTGTAACTTTGCATAACTTATAACAACTTATTATAAAAATTCACAATTTAATCTATTAGTCAAATTTCTAAATTGTAGCACTATGCCAAAGATGAATATAGAAGTGGATCAGGATACCGATAAGGAAATCCAGAAGTATCAGTTTGAGAAGTCTTTCAAAGAAGATGTAAAGATGAGTAAGGCCAAAGTAGCGGCCGAATTGATCAAAAAAGGCTTGGAAGCGATCAAAAAAGAGCAAGACAACGAAGAAGGTTAGTAGTATTTAACAAAAAAAATAAACTTATTTCCTGTTGTTCTCAGGCTCGCATTCCCGTTGTGAAATGGTTATATTGCTGTAGAATACACTACAGCACTATTCATTTATTCACAATTCAAAAACTACTAAACTACCAAACGATTGTATGCTTGATAAAATCAATCCGGTACGAAATGTCATTATTTCATTAAGAAATCAGAACGTAATTTTAGATGCTGATTTGGCTCGGCTATATGAAGTAGAAACCAAACACTTCAATCAAGCGGTCAAAAGAAACATCGAAAAATTTCCTGAAGACTTTATGTTTAAACTTACTCAAGAGGAAAAAGATGAACTGGTCACAAATCGTGACCGGTTCGCTAACCTCAAACACTCTAGTAGTATTCCTACTGCATTTACAGAGTTGGGAGTCATTCAGGCCGCCGGCATTCTTAAGTCAAACGTAGCGGTTAGAATGAGTATTTTGATTGCACGTACTTTTGTGGCTATGATGAAAGAACTTGAGCAACAAAAGGATCAGGAAAAACCTTCACAAACCCTTCCTGCTCAGCTGGAGGATCGTTTGGGAGCGATAGAACAACGCTTGGACAAACAACAAGGTAAAATTTCTAGTCAAAACCGCCAGTTCGATATTGTGGTCGATATGCTTCAAGAACTCGCTCAAGTACTGGAAGACTCAACCAAGCCTCCTCCTCGAAATCCAATTGGGTTTTAGTGCATTGACTATCAATTCATGAATTGCACGCCATATAGTTATGATTTGGGCATGGCTTGTCCAAATGAGGAGAATGCGCTCGAGATCCAATCTTTCTTTGACGAACATCTTGAAGTCATTCAAAACCATTCATTGGACTTTGAATATGCCACCGAACAAGCTTCTGGTGAGTGGTTGGTACGCATTCTTCCTTTTATACATGGTTATGATTATCCCAATGATTTAATTCCGTCAAACCTTGTTTCCGAAGTTCGCCAGAGTATTTATCAAATATTGAAACAACACCCTCAATGGAACTATTATTATGCCTGGTTTGAATTAGACATCTACGATGAGGCATTTAGCCACGGTGAGTTATTGAGCGATTTGTTGGAAGTGCTTATTCATAAGAAGCAGTCTAAACGAAAGCATCAGGAACATTATCGGGGAATTGTTTTACAAAATAAATTGGCCAAAAGTATGGGGATATCTCAGGTTTTCGAGCCTTTCAATGCCAATTATTGTTGGTTTCCTTTTGAGGGGTTTTAAAAATAGGGATGAGTATTATTTATTTTATAACCTTCAGGTAATTGACTCACCTGAAGGTTTTTAGGCTCAATGATCAACCTCCACTGGCTCTTCTTCTTCTCCGCAGTGAGCAACCTGCTCTTTTTACTTTGCGTCTTGCACCACCTTTCAACACTTGAAGTTCCGCTACTTGCAATACCTCTGTGTTGTTTTCAGTAAATTTTGTCAATGTTTTCATATACATCTTTTTTTTGTGAGATAATTTTATTGTATAGCTCAAACAATTTCATTATCAGGAAGCACTAGGACAGCAATCAACCATGTCCCTGCGTTCTTCTTCTTCGCAATGAGCAACCAGCTCGTTTTACTTTACGTCTTGCACCACCTTTCAATACCTGAAGTTCAGCTACTTGCAATACCTCAGCATTGTTTTCAGTAAATTTTGTCAATGTTTTCATATACATCTTCGTTTTGTAATATAATCTCATTGAAATATAACAATATATTAACAAAAATGCTTGTTTTGGGAATCGTTCTTTTCCATTTACTATTAAAAAACTAATTGTTCCGCTGCGCTCATTGTTCAATTGTTGCGCGAAGCGATGACTTATTACTATTGTTACATTGTTCCGCCTTTGGCTGATTGTT
>CALDJV010000361.1 GCA_937899305.1 uncultured Cytophagaceae bacterium | reverse complement strand
TCATCGCTTCGCGTAACCATTTAACAATCAGCCAAAGGCGGAACAATGTAACAATAGTAATAAGTCATCGCTTCGCGCAACAATTGAACAATGAGCGCAGCGGAACAATTAGTTTTTTAATAGTAAATGGAAAAGAACGATTCCCAAAACAAGCATTTTTGTTAATATATTGTTATATTTCAATGAGATTATATTACAAAACGAAGATGTATATGAAAACATTGACAAAATTTACTGAAAACAATGCTGAGGTATTGCAAGTAGCTGAACTTCAGGTATTGAAAGGTGGTGCAAGACGTAAAGTAAAACGAGCTGGTTGCTCATTGCGAAGAAGAAGAACGCAGGGACATGGTTGATTGCTGTCCTAGTGCTTCCTGATAATGAAATTGTTTGAGCTATACAATAAAATTATCTCACAAAAAAAAGATGTATATGAAAACATTGACAAAATTTACTGAAAACAACACAGAGGTATTGCAAGTAGCGGAACTTCAAGTGTTGAAAGGTGGTGCAAGACGCAAAGTAAAAAGAGCAGGTTGCTCACTGCGGAGAAGAAGAAGAGCCAGTGGAGGTTGATCATTGAGCCTAAAAACCTTCAGGTGAGTCAATTACCTGAAGGTTATAAAATAAATAATACTCATCCCTATTTTTAAAACCCCTCAAAAGGAAACCAACAATAATTGGCATTGAAAGGCTCGAAAACCTGAGATATCCCCATACTTTTGGCCAATTTATTTTGTAAAACAATTCCCCGATAATGTTCCTGATGCTTTCGTTTAGACTGCTTCTTATGAATAAGCACTTCCAACAAATCGCTCAATAACTCACCGTGGCTAAATGCCTCATCGTAGATGTCTAATTCAAACCAGGCATAATAATAGTTCCATTGAGGGTGTTGTTTCAATATTTGATAAATACTCTGGCGAACTTCGGAAACAAGGTTTGACGGAATTAAATCATTGGGATAATCATAACCATGTATAAAAGGAAGAATGCGTACCAACCACTCACCAGAAGCTTGTTCGGTGGCATATTCAAAGTCCAATGAATGGTTTTGAATGACTTCAAGATGTTCGTCAAAGAAAGATTGGATCTCGAGCGCATTCTCCTCATTTGGACAAGCCATGCCCAAATCATAACTATATGGCGTGCAATTCATGAATTGATAGTCAATGCACTAAAACCCAATTGGATTTCGAGGAGGAGGCTTGGTTGAGTCTTCCAGTACTTGAGCGAGTTCTTGAAGCATATCGACCACAATATCGAACTGGCGGTTTTGACTAGAAATTTTACCTTGTTGTTTGTCCAAGCGTTGTTCTATCGCTCCCAAACGATCCTCCAGCTGAGCAGGAAGGGTTTGTGAAGGTTTTTCCTGATCCTTTTGTTGCTCAAGTTCTTTCATCATAGCCACAAAAGTACGTGCAATCAAAATACTCATTCTAACCGCTACGTTTGACTTAAGAATGCCGGCGGCCTGAATGACTCCCAACTCTGTAAATGCAGTAGGAATACTACTAGAGTGTTTGAGGTTAGCGAACCGGTCACGATTTGTGACCAGTTCATCTTTTTCCTCTTGAGTAAGTTTAAACATAAAGTCTTCAGGAAATTTTTCGATGTTTCTTTTGACCGCTTGATTGAAGTGTTTGGTTTCTACTTCATATAGCCGAGCCAAATCAGCATCTAAAATTACGTTCTGATTTCTTAATGAAATAATGACATTTCGTACCGGATTGATTTTATCAAGCATACAATCGTTTGGTAGTTTAGTAGTTTTTGAATTGTGAATAAATGAATAGTGCTGTAGTGTATTCTACAGCAATATAACCATTTCACAACGGGAATGCGAGCCTGAGAACAACAGGAAATAAGTTTATTTTTTTTGTTAAATACTACTAACCTTCTTCGTTGTCTTGCTCTTTTTTGATCGCTTCCAAGCCTTTTTTGATCAATTCGGCCGCTACTTTGGCCTTACTCATCTTTACATCTTCTTTGAAAGACTTCTCAAACTGATACTTCTGGATTTCCTTATCGGTATCCTGATCCACTTCTATATTCATCTTTGGCATAGTGCTACAATTTAGAAATTTGACTAATAGATTAAATTGTGAATTTTTATAATAAGTTGTTATAAGTTATGCAAAGTTACACAAAATGTATGAAAAGTTTGAATAATAACAAACCTCTTCTTACATTTGTAACAAGCTGTTATAATAAATTACTGACTGATATATATAGTATACTTTGTTAAAACAAATAATAGACCACATTACCTATAACAACTAAATAATTTTGCTAAAAAATTGAGTAACAAATCTTGATTTTGCTAAAAATATTAGCCAAATTTACAGTGTAATGATCATAAAATTAGCAAAAAACCTTTAAAAACTTGAAATAGAAGAAATTACAAACTCAGAGGTCATGAAAAACATTGCTCAAAAATTAAAAAAAGTAAAGAAGCCCTCGGAGTGCCACCAGTCTGATGTGTATTCTGAAACTTATCATTTGGCCAAGATGAGGGCAAACTACGAGAAAGCGCGCGAGGAACTGGCTGTTCAACCTTATTCTCAACGGATGAAACCCCTGGATAATTTTCTGTATGGGTTTCGGTCAGTGTATCACTTTATATCAGTTATTTTAGGCCTGGCTACTTGTGTATTGATAAGCCTGGTATTTGTAGGAACCGACTTGGATAGCAATGGTCAATTCCCACCCTGGATGCTCGTTTTAATGGCATTATTGATTGGTGGCTTATTGGTAGGGCTTTTGGTAGCGGTGGAGTTGGCCAAAATCACTTTCGCCAAAAATATTTTCAAGGCCAAGGCCAAACGAGATCGTATTGGTAACTTCTCTATTGTAGGGTTGGCGTTTTTGGTATTTGTGTCTATTGCATTGAGTGGAGTGGGAGGGGCTTTACTTTCATTCAAAATGGGAGATAAAACTAAAGCTTTGACTCAGGACTTGAAAGCCAGTGAGCAAAAGGTAACCCAACAATATGATGCCCGCCTCAAGCAATTGAATGAGGTGATCGCTGGTCTGGAGAACCTTTCGGTGGACAAAAAAGCCCGACGTTGGGGACTCACCAAAGAGGAACAAGCCAATTTGCAGGCCAGTAAAAACGAAAAGCAGCAAATTTTGGCCAAGAAAGAACAAAAACTGAATTCCCTCAATACCAAACATACTGCTGAGGTCAAAGCCAATCAGGATTACACGTCTACTACCATGTATGTGGCCTTGGGCCTGATTACAGTGTTAGAACTGATCACGATTTATGCTTATTTCTTTCATTTTCAATACTTGGCCCGTACCGAACAAGAAGGAGTACAGTTTGATATTCTGTCGGACAATGGAGCAGCCGAAAAACCACAGGAAATGATGGTAGAAACGCTTGTAAATCGGATAAGCGATGCATTACTGGCTACCCAAGCCAAAGCAACCCCTGTCCAAGACTTGGTGCAGGCATTGGAGCAAAGAGTGACCCAATTGACCAATAAGGCGCAGGAAACTCCAGCCTTGGCGACCCAGCCTCACAATGAAATTAGTTTGCGGCCGAGTAGTATGCGCAACCAAGAGGCTACCGACCCTAGAGCAATCAACCAAAATGCTCCCAAAGGAACCGTTGTCGAGTGTAGCAATTCGGCCTGTAACAAGACTTTTACCAAGAAAAGTAAAAATCATAAATATTGCAGTCCTGGGTGTAGAAGCAATAAAAGTTTTAACTTATCTATAAGTAGTAAGCAACAAGCTGCAAGGCCTTTGACTAACAAATGACACTATGATAATATGACTTGCGGCTTGTAGCTTATTACCTTCAAATTATTTGAGTCTACAAAACCTAACTAACTTAAAAAGTACATCAATTATAAATGGATAGATCACCAAACACTTTCTGGCTTGTAGCTGGGAAGTGTTTTTTTTGCATATCATTGCCCTCATTTGGTCTTGCCATAGGAGACCAAATGAAATGAATTTTGGATATTTAACTGATTGTTTTTCGGCGAAACCGCTGAGTTGATTGATTCACAACCTCGTTTTCCAGCGCATCGTCCCAGTTTTAGAGTCAATCCGCAGGAGGAAGCCACCCATTAAAATGACAAAGTCGTGGCCAAATGTTTCGGGGGCAACATAGGAAACCTTCAACCTGGAATAGCTGAAAAAATCTTTGACCTCCAAGGCTTTCTGAGATTTTTGCCACAGTATTTTTCCTTGTAAGTTGACTGCAGTGAGTTGCAATTCCTTTTTGTCAGTTGTCTGATAACTTTGAATAAGGACTACTTGGGCTTTTGGAAAATATTGCTGGAGTTGACCATATACGAAATACAGCTTGGTACGCTGGCCGTTTTCTAAAACCAATTGTTGACGAATTTTACCTTTGAGGGTCAATGGACAATACCCAAGTGAGCCTTGCTTGTAGGTAGTAAAATGCGTTTCGCGTAAGGGTGGAACTGTTTTGAAAGTGTTGTTAGAGGTAGGTGCGGTTATTTTTTCTGATTCACGTTGTAGTGTGGTTGCGTTGTAAAAGTATTTTTCACCTGTTTTGTTCATGGCCCAAACCTGGTTGCTAGAGGCATTGTATCCATATTTGAAAATACCATTTTTGAGTTCAGGCAACGCTATTAACTGGTTTTTATTTATAGGCTTCTGAGGCTTGCCTGTCAAAGAAAGATACTGAGTCCTGCCTTTTGATTTTACAACCAATTGGTTATCTCCAAACGATACGCTTTTTACGCTGGCTTGGCCTTTTATTGGTTTTTTGAATAGAATTTTCCCGTTTTGAGCATCCACCAGATATACGCGATGTTGATTTCGACTTTGCCCAGACTTTTTATAATCACCAATGACAATATATGAGCCTGAAACTCCAAAATAAGACACTTTGTTTTCGTGCAAGTACCCATAACCCCAGTAGTAGTTGTTTAATAACATCAAAGAGACTGGTAGTGCAATTAACCCACCCATAGTAAGTATCACCAGCAGCATAACAACTGGTTTAGACGAAGGTTTTTTGCTTTTGATCAGTAAATACACCACGCCCAGTGCAACTCCAACAAACAATAGGACATGAACGAATATTGGAAGGGAGTAAAAGGCATCCAAAATATTGAGCAAGACTATCTTTGAGTATACCATCTTATAACCTCGTTTGCCAGCGCATGACGCCCGTTTTAGGATCCATTCGATGTAAGTATCCTCCAATCAAAATAATAAAATCGCCACCGTATAAGGCAGGAGTAATGTAAGAAATGACAGGCTTGGAATAACTGTAAAAATCTTTGACCCCAAGTTGTAGTTGCGTCTTTTGCCAAAGTACCTTCCCTTGTTTGTTGACCGCGGTGAGCTTCAATTGTTTTTTGTCGGTACTTTCATAACTTTTAATCAAAGCCATTTCTGCCTGGGGGAAGTACATTTGAATCTTTCCGTATACAAAAAATTGTTCTATTCGTTGCCCATCTTCCAGAATCAACTTTTGTCGAACGCGTCCCCGGAGGGTTACCGGGCAATGAACCAGTGATGAGCCATAGCTTCGTTTTGATGGGCCAGTGGTGAAGCGAAACCTGGATGTAGGCTCAATTTGCTTAAAATAACTTTTGGGAGTGCTATTTTGGGCACGTTCCAGTTCTCGTTTCATTGTAGTGCCATTGTAAAAAAACTTTTCTCCCTGTTTATTGATGGCCCAAGCTTGATTGGTGTTGGCGTTGTAACCATATTTGAAAATACCTCCTTTCAATTCTGGTAAGTCCTTGAGGCGTTTTTCGTCAAAAGCCTGACGAGACTTGCCTTCAAGTGAAAAGTATTGACTTTTTTTACCTGCATTTACCAATAACCGACCATTGCTTAGCGATAATTGACTGATGCCTCCATCGAGCGGTTTTTTGAATAAAATATCTCCTTGCACTGCATCTATCAAGTACAAACGATGATGGTAATGACTTTTACCTCCTTTGCTATGAGTAACATACAAATCGTTGATGGCCAAATAACGAGCCGAAGCACCAAAGTAAGGAATCCGGCTTTCGTGCAAATAACCATAACCCCAATAACCATTGTTGAGAACCATCAAGGTAATGGGAGTACCCACACCGCCTATCAAAAACGCTACTACCACAAATGCAGCATGGGCTTTGATACGCAACACCAAATACCGTAGTAAAATGATCCAGACAATGAGCAGGAGAATATGCATCCAAACGGGTAGGGAAAAGAACGCATCCAAAAAGCTTAAAAAGAGGTTAGTCAACATATACTTCATATTTTATAGTTAACTGATTTTACGTAATATAGACCAAGTCGTCTTATTTTGAAAGCGTTACTTAATGACTATATGGTGAGGTTTAATGCATAACAAAACCATATAGCCATCAAACAACCTAACAATGAATATTAAACCAATCCTTCTACTTGTTTGTCACGGGGATATTCTACCGCAAACTTGAATGGAATCTTAAGCTCTTCACCGGGATTGGGCTTGAAAAACCATTCTAGATATTCAAACTCATTTTTCTTGATTTTATCGCTGTCTTCTTTGTAGGTAGGGTCCATCAAATGCACCTTGATGTCATCGTTGCCCGAAATAGGCAATTGATCCCATACTACAATTTCTTCCTGGGTTTTTTTGTTGTTTTTAATTTCAATCAAGTACTCATAGACAATGTTTTGGGTTTTTTTGCTAAAAATACCGCCTTCCTTTTTTTCGTATTTTTTCAGGAATTTATGGTCAATCTTAAAGCCTTGGTCTATCCCCAAGAAAGTCCAGAATGCTTCAGTAGGTGCTACGGCCTCCATGGCTGAGTTGGCCACAAAGTTGTTATCCAGAAAAACATTGGTACTCCCAGCCAAAAAAGGGTAAGCCGTTTCGTTGCGTACTTTGGCCTTGAGGTAAGCATAAGGCGATAGCTTGGGTACGGTAGAATAGCGAAAGTGAGCCGAAAAGTCTTCTTGCATAATCGTAACTTTATGCTCGGTGCCATCGCTTTTGACAAGGTGTTGCCCAGCGATGCTAAAAAATACTGAAGTGGCTCCAGTTTCTACTGTCGAGGCAGGTTTAGCCATGATCAAATCTTCCGCTTCATCTATATCCATCACCATACGGTCGCTTTCACTGGTAAACATTTGCGCCATAGGAGGCTCCATCATGTTTGACATGGCCCTTGCACCTGGCATTGAGGGGGCAGGTGGTTTAGGAACTTTGATATTGATGCGCCAAGGCGACAAATTGGGCTGTTCACCGCTGATTTGAGGTTGAGCCGTGGAAATCTTAAGTTGCACGTCTTCCCAATTTTCACCCGTATTTTGGGTAACAAAGGCATTGTAAGTAATGTGCATGCGTTTATCCTCGGTAGATACCCGTAAATCGTACACTGGGCGCCAACTGGCATTGTGTACAATGTAAGAGAGCTCAAGCAATAGGTTGGTTTCCTGAGTGACTTCTACCCAAACTGTGACTTGGTTTTTGCTCAAGCGTTTGCCCTTGCCCAGTAGCTGAATATGACTTGATACCTTAGAGAGTTTGTTGTCCCAAGTTCGTTTGTTTTTTTCTACCTCAAAGATGGCCTGATCTACTTTTTCCAGTTCTTGTTTAAAGTATCCCAGCATGTTGGCCCATTTTTGGGGATCGAGCTCTAGAGTAGTTTCGTGGGAAGCAGGAGTAATGAGTTTTTTACCTATTCCATCCACAAACTCTTTTTCTTTGCCTAGACGAGTAATTTGATCTTCTAACTGGCGAATTTCGTCCTGAATGCTTTGTTGTTCTTCATACAGTTTTCGTCGATCTTCATCGGGCGATTCTTCATAGTACACCGTTTCAAATTTTACATTAGAGAGGGTAGCGTGGCCTTTTCCATTGACCTGGATACTGTTTTGATCTATATTTTTGGGAAGTTTGTCAAATACCAGGTGGTATTCGCCAGGAGCCAAACTGCTTTGTTGGGCTTCGCGAGTCACTTCGGCGCGGTCTTTAAATACGGTGACTTTAGTAATTTTTGAATTCAGTGTTTCCATTGTAAGTAGGTAATTTTTGATTCGATTAGTTGACTTAAAAATAGTAAAATTTAAGTTACAAGCCCATCACATCAGTGCCTTCAGGATACTCGATGGCAAAACTAAACGGGATGACGATTTTTTCGCCAGAAGTTAATGAGTTGAGCGTTTCCATTTTTTCTGAATATTGTCCACATTAAACTACTGGTTATGATATCAAAAAACTATTAATTTCAGGTAAATCTTGGTGGCGAGTTGGCTTGGGTTTATGAATGGTTGGTTTTCTCTTAAATTTATGAGTATCAAGCTGATTTTTGGGGAGGGATTTCTTAAATTTACTTATCATCTACTACAAAGTACAATGTAAACTAAATATCTTACGATTTCCTCGGTTTCTTTTGCCCCCTGACTTCTCTTAAAAAATATCTCGTAGCTGTTGGCTATGCTCAATTTTTTGAAGATCGTCAGAAAACAAAATAACCTCGAGTAAATCAACAACTTACTTAATTTACAGTGTACAAAGGATCAAATTACATGAAAGCAATCTATTTATCACTCCTCATCTATTTATTACCAATTTTCTCCGGGCAGAGCCAAAGCTTGGTGCCATTTAAAACTTCTGGCAAAAAAGAAAAGTGGGGATATAAAAACGCAAACGGTCGTATCATCATCAAACCAATTTATGATTATGCCGAGGGCTATCGCCAAGAAGCAGCCAAGGTATCCAGAAAAGGAAAATACGGCTTAATTGATGGAATTGGAAGGGTAATCGTTCCAGTAAAGTACCAGGAAGTGCAAGCTCAAATCACCCATTACCGGGTATACTTTCGAGTAAAGAAAGGCAAAAAATACGGTCTGTTTACTGATTTTGGGGATCAAACCATCCCCTTCAAATATACTCGCCTTGATGGTTTTGTCGTAGATGGCAGGTCACGCTATAAAGCCACCTTGAACCAAGCGACGGGCATTGTAGATAAAAATGACAAAGTATGGGTAGACTTTAAGTACGATGATCTCTGGCAATTACCCGGCAACGAAGAACAGGACGTATACAAAACCATTCGAGCCGGAAAATGGGGATTGGTAAGAGAAAAGATAAAAGTAGGAGGAAAAAATGACGAGGTATTGCCTTGCATCTACGATAGCATCCAAGTGTATAGCACCACCCCCAAGTTGTATAAGTATTACAAGGGCAAACAGTATGGATTGTTTGGCAAATATGGTAACATCCTGTTAAAAGCAGTCTATGATTCGGTCCAGCGAGTAGGACGATACATTTATTCCTCGCCTTCTTTTTTGGTGACTAAAAACGGGTTAAAAGGACTTTATGACGCGGATGGAAAGGTGTTGTTGGCTCCCAAATACAAGCGCATCGAAATACTCAATAAAAGAACGTTGTTGGGGGAATGCTATACCGATCAAGGAATGGGTATTTTCGAAGGAGGGCAGATGATTGTACCTGCCCAATACGACGAGATCATATCATTAGAGCGAAGGTATCAAGAATATCGCTGCTTGTTATGGTTAAAAAAGGGAACACGGTATGCCTTGTATGATGGGGCTCGAGGAAAACTATTGACCAAATTTGACTATGAAAGCGTGGGCAGAATTATCCGGGAAACATCCTTGATTTTTGCGCGAAAAAATGGAAAAACAGTGTACGTTAACACCCAAGGAAAATTGGTGGTCCCGGCAATTTATGATGAAGTACGTTGCTTGAGGCGACAACTCATCAAGGTCAAGAAAAACAATTTGTATGGCATTTTAGACACCTCGGGTAAAGTAATGGTACCCATTAAGTATGATCAAGTACGTTACTTGAGACGACAACTCATCAAGGTCAAAAAAAACAATTTGTATGGTATTTTAGACACCTTAGGCAAAGTAGTGATACCCGTCAAGTATGATACTTTGAAGGTGTACAGCCCAAGCCGAAAACACCCTAGTTTGTTTGTGGTAAGTAAAGGTAATCGTCAGGGAGTAGTTCGTTGGGATGATCAGGTGATTTTACCTATTATTTATGATCAAGTAACGATGGATCACCCTAATTCTAGTGCGCCCTTGATTGTGAAAAAAGGGGGGCGTTATGCGTTGTACGATGCCCTAAAAAAGCAGTTTCTGACTAACTTTCGTTATACCTATTTGGCTTACCCTGAAGACTATTATAAAGAAGATGTCTATCTGCTTGCATCCAAAGGGACCAATCGTTGGGGATATGTAAATCAGGGGGGCAAAGAACCGCTTGCTTTTGTATACCAGAGGGTGGGCAAATTTGTCAACGACAAAGCAATAGTACAAAGAGCAGGTAAATACTTTTACATTGACCAAAAAGGCAAATACCAAGGGGCGGCCAATGCCCAAGAGTTTGCCAATAGAACATTGATTGAGATGAGCAGCGAGTATAACGAACTTCCCCCACCAATGGTAGACATGAATGTTATAAATAACAAGACAAATAAAACCGATAAACGAGTAGCTAAAGCACAGAAACCCCGTGGTTTTGAACAGTATTTGAAAGATAGCCTGCGCTACCCCAAAAGAGCCCGACGATACAAAGTAGAAGGGGAGGTAATACTGTCGGCAGTAGTAGATGAACGAGGCCAACTCATCAAGATCCAGGTACTGGAAGGGTTGGGGTATGGGTGCAATCAAGAAGCCATTCGTTTGTTGAAGTCGGCCCCTCGGTGGACTCCGGCAGTAGGCATGGAATGGGCCGACGAGCAAAAAGAAATCTTCATTGTTAACTTTCAACTTCCGAAACGAAAACGATGATTGAAGATTATTTCAGCCATACGTCGTTCGGAAAAGTAATAGAAAACGTAAAAGGAATTTTCAAATCCTGACCTGAATCTAACCGATGAGTCCACTCCAGGTATTTGAGCTTGTTTATTTTAAGCTGAGGAGTGTCTTCGGTGTAGTGGGGGGCCAGTAACTGTACCTTGATCTCATCGTTTTGGGCAATGGGTAGTTGATCTTTGATGACCAACTCGATGGGTTTAGACTTGAAGTTTTGGGCCTCCATGCTGTATTCGTACACCATATTTTTGTGCTTTTTGCCGAATACTTGGCCTTCTTTCTTTTCGTACTTTTTCAGAAACTTTCGTGCGACTCTTACGCCCTCGTCTATCCCCAAAAAAGTCCAGAAACTTTCGCTGGAAGCCACCGTATCTATGC
>CALDJV010000360.1 GCA_937899305.1 uncultured Cytophagaceae bacterium | reverse complement strand
AAAACGTATAAAAAGCGAACGGCGTTGTCTACCCCAAAATTATCTGAAAGACCCGCATCAATGATCTCCATTGCGGGCTCACTTGGTAACTTTACATTGGGGGTAATGTAGGGAAATGAAGCACTCATACGCAATGCAGTCAAGAAACGTAAATTACTGGAGCCTTGCTGTTCGAAAAAACGTAAAAACTCTATCCCTTTGGCTTTTTGGTTCAAAAAACGACGCTCATAGATGCTCGGTACCGTCATATAAGATACATTCAAAGGAGAGATAAACAATTTTCGCCCGTCGTTCATAATCGTAGGGGCCAAAATCATCATCGGAATCTGAGCCAACAACTCAGGTTCTTTGTAATCACACAGCGGTTTATCTAAAATGAAATCGGTATTCTTATTCAATTGTTCTTCAAAAGCATAGCCTCTATCCTTATGGTATTCCTGGTTTTCATACTTGAATTTGCCCTTCATAAAAAACAAGTCATTGACCACCAAGCTAAACATCAATGCATTGAGATTGTCTTTGGCAATGTTATCCAGGTATTTAGGGTCATACACATCAATCTCTCCCCCACTAAGTTTATCCCGTAAATAAAGCTCACGAAAATACCCGACTCCAATCAACCCTCCCGAAGCGCCCGACATCAACATCGTATGTTCCATCAAACGCCCATTCAGAGTACTATCTACAATTTGAAGGGTTCGCATTGTCCACACTGACGCCCGTAACCCACCCCCACTGGCACAAATAAAAACCATCTTGGGTTTCTGAGAAAACTTTTTGCGCCAGTTTTCTAAAGCAATTTTAGTGATTGCCACATCTTCAGAATAATTTCGATCATTGCTCTTTTGTTTGATGGTTCGTAGATTGTAAGGAGCTTTAGTCGTATTGTAATTTAAGCCGTAAGCTTCATAGTCAGTCAGCAAATACCCTTCTTCCATCAAAAAATTGAGCAGTAATAACAAACAGAAAGTAATGGTAACTGTCCAACCTCGTAACCAGTACGATAAAGCTCCAATCACCATAATGGCAATGGTAAACAAGAGCACAAGACTGGCCCCTGCCGGAATCTGAAAAAACTGATTGTCACGAAATGCCCCTACTACAAACACCAGGGTCAAAATAAGAAATTGGATAATGACTCCATTACGGAAGTTTTGGTTAAATATCCGTTCTTGGCGACGATAAGAAATACTGTTTTTCTCGGTATCGATTTTAGTAGGAATAAACAAGTTATTCAAATAAAACTTCACCTTTACATTGCTTCGCTTGGTTTCGCGAAAGCGCTCAATTACATTTACCCTTACCACTCGAGTGCGGTTCAAGCTTTTATTGAGTTGTTTGGCAAATAACTTGAAAAAATCTTGATTGGTGCTCACCGCATAAATAAAAACCAAAGTAGCTGCTCCAGCAAAACCAATCACCAAGCCACTAAAGCGCATCCACATTTCCTGCGAAGAAATATTTTGAGCCAGTTGATACCTTACCAGATACACCAAGTAAATCCCAGTAAACAAAAAAGGGATGATGCTATTGTTGACCAAAAACTTGGTAAAAGGGCGAGATAATGCCCCTAAGAAACTAAACTTCTGGCTGTCTAAAATATAGGAAGTAATTTGGTAAGAGAGCGTGAAAATCCCAAGTGTAATCCCTACAATGAAGAAGCTCCAAAAATTTACCTGATCCAAATACTCTGGTTCTAAAAACAAGGTGGGTAGCCCCACTGCCGAACCAAAATTTTCGGTTACGATAAAAATAAGTAACAACCAGAAAATAAGTAGTAATTGATTTTTTTTGATACTTAGAATGAAGAGTTGAATCGGGAGAGAATATACAAAGCTATTAATCCACTTAAGCAATATCTTCATTTATTGTGTAGGGGGTTTGTGAATGGTGATAGCACCAAATTATATTTGCTAAGTTGCAAAATATCCTGATTTAATCAAATTTATGGCTAAGATTGATCACACCAGGATACTGCTTATCATAGATGAAAAACCTGAAAACGGTTTTGATAGTTCAGTTCATTTATTGCAACCCATCATAATACTTAAAAATAGCCGTGAGATCTGCTGCACTTTTGTAAAACAAGTCATTCTCTCGGGCAAATGCTTTTACGTCTCCTTTTCTTTCACCAAATACGGCCAACACCGACTTTCTACGGCGCTTTATTTTATAGGTTTTGCCTCCATTATCTACATAAAATACTCTCTTTTGAATGATTCTTTCATTAGACGAACCTATTCCCAAAGCTTTGACCTCATTGCCTTTTTGTATATAGCTGGAGATTCTCTCAAACAATGTCACTTTTTTACCTTTGTACAATACTTTAAAAAAACCAAGTAAAGGAGTGTTCAACTTGTAATTTTTACACCTTTCAAAATAACAATTTTGATTCGCCTTGGTGTCGTAATACTCAAATCCTTCTACGTACTGATCATTAAAAACTTTCACCTTGGCTTCGTTGGTCAAGCCGTTGTCGAATTTCACTTCCAAATTTTGATTGGCCAAATCATAACGCAAGTACAAGTCACTGTATTCTTTAACCTTTCCTTTGTACTTGATTCTCATTTTACCTTTGCTCCATCCCTTAATCAAATAAGTACTCCCATACCGCTGTTTGGAGGTATTGTCAAAGGGGACCAGTTCATTGAGGGTACCTTGGGTAATATCACCAGGACGCTGGGCATAAGCCTGTGTACATAGTACAAAACTAACCAGTAAGAAACTAAATGTTTTCATATCATTACTTTTAGGAATTATCTAATACATACAAATAGTAGTTCAAAATTATTGATGCCTTATTATTAAAAGGGCTAAATGGTTTCATCGCACAGAGATCATTCTTTCATCAGGATATCATCATGACGCCATTTAATTTTGACCAGGTACTTATCTACTACATAAATATAACAACTTAGAAGCTGCTTTGCTTTTAATAAGCCTTGTTTTTTTAACTGAAATCTCGCATTTAGTGACAAACACAATAAGCAATCATACTTCACTTCATTGAGCAAAAAAAAACCACTCATTTAATAGATAAATGAGTGATTTTTAGCTTTAGGCACCTATTGAGCGCCTTACTTGTTTCTAATTCTTATTGGAATACAGGAAGTACATCAAACAAGGTTACCCCAGTAGGAGTGTTGGTATTTGACTGAGCTTCTGCATTTGGATACAAGAAACGACCTGGCAACGTAGTACCAGTAGCAGGAGTAATACCAATGGCGTTTTGAGTACGACGCAAGTCATTGAATACTTCAATTTGTCCTACCAAAGTTACATAACGCTCACGAACAACCTCAGTGATCAAATCAGCATTGGTAGCAAAATCAGCTGCTACATAGTCAGTGTAAGTACCCGTAGTGTACTGAGCTGCCAAAGACTGACGAACGCTGTTCAAAGCAGTCAATGCCGCAGCATCATTACCCAAACGAGCATTTGCCTCCGCCATAATCAACATGTTTTCACGGTAAGTAATTAATGGAAAGCTTGAAGTTGGGCTAAACAAGGAACTGGTTCCAAAAAAGTTGATATCAAGGTTTCCATCGTCGTTTATCGCGAAAATATCTGCATAACGGGCTGACTCATTGGTTTTAGCATTGTTCTTAGCTCCACCAGTTTTGATAAAAGCCTCTAAGAAAGAACCAGTTGCACCATAGTCAGTGGTTCTTTGCAAAGCCAAGAAGTCATTCCAAAGGTTACGTCCAGATTGCGTAGTACCATTATGAGTGGCCACTACATCATTACCCGTCGCTGAAATACCCTTGTTCGCCGCCGTAAGGGCATTTGCATAGTCTTTTACGTGCAAATAATAGCGCGCTTTTAGGGTATTCGCTACCGCAATCCACTTGGCAGCATCTCCACCTAGATATATATCACCTTCAATATTACCTGTTGCTTCCAAGTCTGCAATTGCCTCATCAAGTAAAGCCTGAATGCCAGGATAAACTACTGTCATTTGGTCATCAAACTTAGGTTCTTTGATGGTTTCAAACTGATCCGCCTCAGTAAACGGAATGTTTCCGTACAAAGAAGTCAAGTTTCCAAATGTCCAAGCTTGTATAATTTTAGTAACACCTTGTTGATGTCTGTTACTCTGAGACATCTCAATTACCAATTTACCTTGGTGGATGATTTGCTGATACTCTAATCCCCACTGAAAGTTTTGAGAGTTCATGATATAAGAATCATAACCAGCGTGCTGGCGAGCCAAACCACGGAAGTGTTGAGTAAACATGTTGGCGTAACGAGCATTGTTTCCTTCGTTCGCCTGAATGGCTGCCACCATCATATGTCTTAAAATAATTTCGGATGTAGCACCTACCCCAGCATTTGGATTGGTCACTGAGGCATCAGTTTCAATCCACCTTTTACAACTGGTAAATGATACGACCAACGCTAAAACAAATGTATATTTAATTATTTTCATAATTTCTATATCAAATTTTTAATTCATTGAATGTTGAATAGAAAAAGGATGTGATATCCTTTCTCTAACCGACAAATGCTAACTAGAAAGTAGCTTTCATACTAAAGATAAATGAACGAGTAGCTGGGTTGTTGAAATAATCCAAACCAATTGCGTTCAATCCAGCTCCGGTCAAGTTAGTATCAGGGTCAATACCATCGTAGTCAGTCCACAAGAACAAGTTACGACCAGTTACCGTAAATACAATGTTTTGCAATCCAGTAGCACTTTGGAATCCTTTGCTGTTCAAAGTATAAGAAAGACTCAACTCTCTCAAACGAGTCCAAGTAGCATCTTCAATAAACTGCTCACTTGGTCCGGTAAATCCACTACCAGGACCTGCACGATACCACAACTCATCTAATAATACTGTACCTCCACCAAAATCGGCTTTTTTACCACGGAATTTAACACTACCATCAGCATTACGGTTAGCAGATGGATAGAAACCAATATCAATCAACTCGTCTACTGTACGACCACCAAACCAAGTTTTAAGTGATGAAGCTTCAGCAGCAGTCAAAGTAACAGTATGGTCTTGATCTGCATGTCTTCCAAAGAAATACAAAGCACCTTTAGTACCATTCCAAATTTCACCACCCGCGCTGTGGTCAACCAATACATTCAATGAGAAGTTTTTGTAACGGAAAGTCGCACCAAAACCAATTCTGTACTCTGCATTAGGATCACCAATTGCTCTTGGTGCAGCCGCTTGCGTAGGGAATCCGTTTGCGTCTAAAATCAATGAACCATCATCGTTTTTGTCCCAAGCAGTTGCCCAAATGGTTCCTAATTGGAAACCTTCTACCGCAGCAGAAGAAGTTCCAGTAAATCCACCTAAGAAGATTTGCTCAGTTCCAACCAAAGTTTTCACCAAGTTTACGTTACGGAAATAGTTGGCGTTCAAAGTCAAGCTGAAATCACCTGCTTTTACTGCAACCCCAGAAACTTCAAATTCTACCCCTCGGTTTTGAATCTCAGCCGCGTTTGCGTTTCTAGCCAAGAAACCAGTAGAAGGCGCTACATTAATTGCTTGAATCAAGTTACTGGTAGTGTTATTGTAGTAGGTCAAGCTTGCGCTCAAACGATCTTTGAAGAAACGAGTATCTACCCCAACTTCAAACTCAGTTTTGATCTCAGGCTCAAGGTTGGCAAGTGCCGTGTTGCTTTGACGAGAACCTCCACCATAAGCAGCCGGATTTAAGTTACTACCCCATCCAGCATCGTCAATGATTGCATTGTCAAAGAAAGGCGCTTGGTTGGTATAAGGACCAGCTGCGTTACCCACTTGTCCCCAGGCACCACGCAACTTACCAAAAGTAAAGATATCGTTCTTAGGCAATAATTTGCTGAATTGGAAAGCCACATCTACACTTGGGAAGAAGAAACCTTTTTCCACAGTAGACCATTCTTCATAACGACCACCTGCATTCAAGAATACCATATCGTAGAAACCAACGTTTGCCTGAGCATAGTATCCAACGTTACGAACTACAGATAGGTTAGAGCTTGGAGTTCGAGCGGTAGCTGCACTGTTTGACAACTGAGGAGGAGACAATGGGTTTACAAAGGTAGTCACTTGGTTAAAGTTTGACTGTGCTATACGTTCGTTGGCACCAATACCAATCAATCCAGTACCTGAGATATTGTCATTGACCTTGAAACTTGCTCGGGCAATCAAATCTGAGTTGAACTGCGTGTTACGAAGATTAGTCAAGTTGAATGCTCCACCCGCATTGGTAGAAGCCAAAGTTGGGAAGAAGTCAGAACGACGATCAGAGAAGAAGTCAACTCCAGTTCTCCAAGTCACATTCAACCAAGGTAAAATATCTGCTCCGAATTCCAAGGTTCCTAAGAAACGATCTACATCAGTTTCGTTCAAGATTCTATTGGTGATCCAAAGTGGGTTGTCATAAATTGAGAATGTACGTGCGCCCAATGGGTTACGGTATGCTCTCTGACGATCGGTAAATGGAATGCCACTTGCATCAAAATAAGTACCAGTATATCCTCTAATATCATAATCAGCTGGAGTACGCAATCCTCCTAATAAAATACCAGAAATGTTTGAACCACGCTGAGCAGCATTACCAATGGTTTTGGCATAAGTAGCACGAGCGCTCACGGTAAGGATTTTACCTAAATAACGAGTTGCGTTCAAACGAGCTGTGTTTCTGGCAAGGGAACTGTTTCCTTGAATGATACCATCTTGGTTCACTCTAGAAAAACTCATGTAGAAATTACCTTTTTGGTCAGCACTACTGATGCTCACACTGTTGTTCCAGGTTACCCCAGTTTGGAATAAGTTATCCCACAAGCTATATACAGTACGGTCGTTTTTACCACCACTTGGGTTGGCATCATTACCGTTTTCAATAGCGTAATATGTTTTACCATCGTTGGCTACAAATCTACCCTGATAGCCAGCTGCATTAGGATCAGTAATGAAGTTATCATTGCCACCTGAACGATCAGAGATACGGTCACCCCAGCTTCTACCACCACCAGGAGTAAATTGGAATAAACCGTTGTTACCACCACCGTATGATTCTTGCAAATTCACTTTACGGTTCAATACATCGATAGAAACACTAGAATTTAAAGTAATGGTAAATCCTCTCTTATTGGCTTTACCACTTTTAGTAGTAATCAAAACAACTCCGTTCAAGGCACGTGCTCCGTACAATGCCGCAGCAGATGAACCTTTCAATACTTGCATTGACTCAATATCGTTAGGGTTGATATCGTTCAAACGACTTTGCTGTACAGTACCAGCAGTAGAAGCCGAAGTACCTTGAGCAGTAGTGTTATAAGCAGGAACCCCATCAATTACGAACAAAGGTTGGCTATTACCTATAATGGTGTTGGCTCCACGAATCTGGATTTTAGCACCAGCTCCAGGATCACTACCACTACTAGAAATAATTTGTACCCCAGCCGCTTTACCAGCCAACTGATTCAATAATTGTGGCTCTCCAGAAGATACCAATGATTTAGGAGATACCTGAGTCACAGCACTACCTGTTTGGTCTTTGCTCTGCTCTACCCCGAGTGCAGTTACTACTACCTCGTTCAAAGAACCTTCTTCAGCTAGTTTGATATTTCCAAGGTCGGTTACACCACCAACTACTTTTACTTCTCTTGGCTGAAAACCTACAAATGAGAAAATAAGGGTAGAACCATTACTTACGTTCAGGTTAAACTTACCATTGGCATCAGTTGCTACACCATTGGAAGTACCTTTCTCAATCACGTTCACCCCTGGAAGTGGGCTACCGCTGTTATCTGTTACTGTACCAGAAACAGTAACTTGAGAGAAAGCGTAAGCACTTAGTCCCACTAAAAACATTAAAGTGAGTAAAAGTTTACTTTTCATAAATTGTTACTTAATTGGTTTTACCATAAAATATATCAATAAAGCTCTATATCCTGCTTTCCCAACAAGAGGGCTTGTATTAAGGCAGAGATATTTGAGACTTTGTCAATAAATAATGCTTAGCAAATTATCAGGATTCAAAATTCTTAATTTTAATATAGTATTAGTGATATCGTTATATTCAGAATTGGATGGTTTTTTACGGAACCAAACACATTGGTGTAGTTTATACATACTTCACCCAGGTAGCGATCTAACTTACACAGTTGAGATGCAACACAGAAGTATTACCTAAAAACTTACTTTTAGTTAATTCTCCGAAATACTGTTAATTATATGTTATATGAGAAGATTTGAAACTTGTGTTTCAAACATTGAGAAGTGAAAGTAGTTTTTTACCATATAAACCGTTTCGTTGAACCATCATTTCGTTCGTCCAAAGTATTCAACAAATCCTAAAATCTAACTTGTTGTTTTTCAATAACTTACACAAAAGCATTTTACGTGAATATTAAATAGTTTTGAGTATGTAAGTTATTGATATTAAGTAATTTAAGTGTATAAAATTCAGATGATTAAAGATCAATATAATCTTTGGATTACATCAACTAAAGTATTTTTTAAGAAACATAAAAACAAATATTTTAAAAGAATATTCTAGAACTAGTCCGTTTTCTTTGGAAGAATATTATAAATTTTGTCTAACTTTTTCAAATTATTACTTTAAACTTATCTTAACATTCAATTAACATCTATTAAATTGAATACCAGATATTTATAACAGTAATATTTTATTCTTTTTCAAGGACAAAACCTAATACATTTGTTGTATCAATCTATGAAAAATCAAACTATCTAAGTCTCTTAAAAAATAAAAGCCAAATATTCCCTTCTTATTATTTCTATTCCCTCTAATTTTATTCATATTAACTCATTCGTTAATGTTACATTTGTATGAAATATTTGAAAAACCTACCAATTAAGCGAAGTTATTTGGCCCTTTTTAGTGAACCTACTAAAATAACTTGTACCATTATATCTTATCTTTTGTGGTGATACTTCCCAAAAAACAGCGTCAATTAACTATGTTGAGCTCGTCACAGCAAGCTGTAGACTCGGTTACACTGCTGTTCACAGATTTTTTAAACTCGTCTAACAACAAGATATTTTGTAATATTGGCCTAATTCATCTTTTTCGCTTCACTTAACTATTGAATGAATCAGAAAAATACGGTCCCCAGGAAAATAATTAAAAACCAAATACCTCCATTTTATCAGTATATTCGGGAGGTTTGGGCTTATCGTGATTTACTTTGGACACTGACTTACCGTGATCTCAAAGTCCGCTATGCTCAAACTTACCTGGGTTTAGTGTGGCTTGTCATACAGCCTCTCACTGCACTACTTATATTTAGTCTGGTATTTGGGCTGGCCATGCGAGTAGACACCAACGGGGTTCCATACCCGGTATTTGCCTTTGCCGGGCTATTTGCTTGGAATTATTTCTCAGGATTGGTCACCCAAGGAGGAGAATCCATACTCAATGCTCAAAACTTGGTTACGAAGGTTTACTTTCCCAAAATCATATTGCCTTTATCCAAAGCCATTGTCGTATCTATCGATCTCTTGGTCAATTTATTATTGATGATAGGTATTCTTCTTTGGTACCAATACACGCCATCTTACAATTTATGGTTTTTACCCCTATGGTTTTTGGCTTTGGTGGTTGCTTCTTTGGGTCTGTCTATTGGCTTGAGTGCTTTATCAGTGCAATTTAGAGATTTTCAACCCATTGCCAAGTTTGGCTTGCGAATCGGTTTCTACCTTACTCCCATTGCCTACCCATCTCAATTAATCCCAATAACCTACCATCCATTGTACTATTGCAATCCAATGGCAGGAATAGTAGAAGGGTTTCGCTGGACTCTGATTGGAGGGCCTATTTCACCTTATGTCTATCTTTCGATCAGCATTGCCGTTGTACTCTTTATCTTAAGTTGGTGGTATTTCCGAAGGGCCGAACAAACCATAGCAGATATTGTGTAACTTCTATTGTTACATTGTTCCGCCTTCGGCTCATTGCTCTATGGCTAAATGGTTACGCGAGATGTCCACTTTTCACTCTTGTCCTGACGAAGGAAGGATCTGTTTTTAACTTTTTACTCAATCAATTGTTTCGCTTTGCGCTACTGTCGACTATGGACCGTCGACTGTGGACTTGAAAGTAAAACCTACCAATTAATAATAAATGAAGCAAGTAGAAACACCAAGCCTATTAAGAATCCAATCAATAATAATTGTAGAAACGGAATCATCAGTGGTGAATTAAATAGTAACCTAAATCCAAAGTAGATACCGAAAATTAATGGAAAGCTCAGCCAACCCATCTTGAAGAAAAATTTCCAGGTGGCCACATCAAAACCTTGCTCGGTACCAAGAATCAGGTACCAAAATAATGTTCCTGAAAAGGCTGCCGCCAACAATAACAATTGATAGAATGAAAGTAAGATCTCAGGACTCAGTAAAAAGTAGAGCCCTACAATTCCTCCAAAGAAAATCAAAAAGAATATACCTACCGTAAAAAGATTCAAATCTATCAACCAAGCAGGCCATTCCATAGCAGGTCGGCTTCTCATCCGTTTACCCATTGGACGCGGAGGTTGTCGTTTTTTTCTGAAACTCAGCCTCTTGATTTCTTTAGATTTTGGTTTGTGGTGTATTTTAGGGTTAAAAAGGTGGGGATCAATTTTTTCTACTGGAGATGCTTCGATTTTTCTAACCGTATAAGTAATTGTTTGAGTAGGAGCTTTTTTAATGATGACCTTCTCTTTGGAACGATTCCATACCTGGGCTGCTCCCTCTTCTGCTTCTGCGCTTTTTGGTTGAGTATTACCAGATTGAGCCTGACTAGGAACCACTCCTATGATCAAACCTAATGCAAACAACCAGGCACAAATACGATCCATACTTTTCTATTTAGATTGACAACTACCTTCTAACGGCGAATTTAGTTATTTCTTGCATTTCCAAATGCAGCATCTATGGTTTTATTTTTACACTGAAGCAAGGTCTGATGAAATCAGTTTTCCCCCTTATCTGTTCGGTTGCCCTTTGTGCCCATGTCATTAAATTGGTAGAAAAATGATGATTAACGAACCTTGATCAACAATTGAAGAAGGGGCTGACACATCTCCATCAATCATTCTACAGCTCATTTCCTTCGTTATTCGACATTCGAT
>CALDJV010000359.1 GCA_937899305.1 uncultured Cytophagaceae bacterium | reverse complement strand
GTTTTAGAGTTCGGAGTTGGGAGCTCGGAGTTGGTAGTTTTATTTAGTCGATAGTCAATGGTCCATAGTCCACAGTTTCTCTAGTTGGGAGTTGGTAGCTTTGTTCTTTAGTCCATTAGTGAAGTGAAAAATGAAAAACAGATCCTTCCTTCGTCAGGACAAGAGTGAAAAGTGGACGCTTCGCGCAACCCGAAGTCCTGAGCGAAGCCGAAGGAACTAGCAATGCAGCAATGAGCCGTAGGCGGAACAATAAAACTAATCACATTTGCTCTATGCACTTCTCCCCTACTAGTTTAATCGTATCGGCATTGGCAGCTCTAAATGATTCATAGACTTTGATGGATTGCCTCAGAGCACAATCGCAAATGGCATTGATTTGACGTGACGACAACTGAACGTCTTTGGACTGGCGAGCCTCTTTACAATACTTCAAAAACATTTGCTTGTCTTCGGGTATCCAAGCTCCTTTTTTACTGGTAGGTTTGCAGGCGTTCAATCCGCCTAATATCAACAAGGCAAAAAGTAATGCAAAGATTTGGGACTTCGTCATGGGGGGTTTACTTTCGCAATTTTTTCAATTGTTCATTCATTTGCTTGAGTTGAATCAGCAAGGAATCATCTCTACTGAAAATGCCCTGTAAACCCTTAAAAATATGTTTTTCCATTCTCCGAGGGTCAAAAGGGCTTTCGTTTTGAGTGAATCCTACAATGGCTTCTCCAGGTGCAATATAGTCTTTCTTGTTGGTCTTCAAAAACACGACCTCAATCATACTCTTCCCCATGAGGCCTTTGGGTTTGATGATAAACTGAGAACCACGAGGAATATTGACACCATTGTTGATGTCTACAATTACCTTTACCAGCGAATCGGTCAGGTTTACCGATTCCACCCGGCCAATGGCTACTCCTCGAGTCTGCACAAGGGCATCAGAAGTTAAAAAATTGACTTTTTGAAAGTGTAATTCTAATTTGTAATAATCCGGAGAGTTGATTCTCCAAACAAAACCAATTAGCATCACAACTGCCAGGAAAGCCACCAACCAAGACCTAAGTTTATCCATTGTGTATTTGTTTTTTAGCTTGTAGCCAGGAATTCAGCGTTGGTAATATTCAATATCCTTTTAGTTGATAGTTTCTCTAGTTGGGAGTTTGTAGTCTTATTTAGTCCACAGTAGCGCAAAGCGGAATAATAAAATCACTATCATATTTGCGAAACCTTTAGTCCTGAGCGAAGCCGAAGGAACTAGAAACTACTCATCGCTTCGCGTAGCCATTTAACAATGAGCGCAGCGGAGCAATAGAAATAAATCATCGCTTTTAACAAAAATATAAATAAAACACGAGCGTACAACCTGTGCAGCGATAAACTCTAAAACTCATTGGCACCTAAACGGAAACCAACGACAATGATATCGTCGGTTTGAGGAGTTTTGTAACCCATCCAATCATCTAGTGCATTTTGCAGTTCTACCTGTTGTTCATCACAAGGAAGCTTGTGTATTTTCAATAGCAATTTTTTGAACCGATTGAGCATAAACTTCCTTTCTTTGGGTCCTCCAAACTGATCACGGTACCCATCCGAAAACATGTAAAACATGGTGGGCTGACTTACAATGACTCGATGCTTGGGGTAAAATCGGGCTCCATCTTCCCATTGGTAGCCTCCAATAGGATTCATTGCACCTTTTATCTCAAATAACTGATCGTTTTGGATGTAATACAATGGATTTTTGGCCCCCGAAAACTCTACACATTGGGCTTCTTTGTCTATCACACACAAAGCCATATCCATTCCATCCCGATTGTCTGATTTATTTTGACGCAAGGCATCCCGCACACTTTTGTGTAGTTCACCTAAGATTCTGTCAGGAGAAATAATGCCATCTAGTTTTACGATTCTATCCAATACATTGGCTCCCAACATAGACATAAACGCTCCTGGAACACCATGCCCGGTACAGTCTACCGCAGTAAATACAAGTTTTTCGCTTTCAAACCCCTTAAAAACCCGTTGCTTTCCTTCAAAAGTAGAGGTTTCCTCATATACAGGTTTTGGAGCTGTCTTGGCAAACCAATAAAAATCACCGCTTACGATGTCTTTAGGTCGCCAAAATATAAATGAATCAGGCAATGCTTTTTTGACATCTTCTTCATTAGATACCATTGCTGTTTGAATGCGCTTGGCATACAAAATGCTATCTTGGATTTGATAATTTTTGGCTTCAATGATGGCGTTTTTACGCTCCAAGGAGGTATTGATAGACGTAATTTCTTCGTTTTTGGCTTCAATGCTCCTCTTTTGCTGTACTAATTCTTCCTCTAGCACATTGTGGTTACGAGAACGACGAATCAAAACTTTGAGAATGCCCCGCATAATCTGGATGTGGTTCATCATTACTTCATAAAAAACCTCCTGATCCAATTTCCAAAGACGGGTACGTCGTAGTGTAGTTACGTCAGCCGAACGTGGCTTGGTATCTAGTAGGGCATATTCTCCAAAAACATTCCGGGTTCGCAGCACTACAAAAGTATAATCTCTATCATGCACTCTTACCGCTCCATCTACAATGATATACATAGAGTCTCCGGGGTCACCTTTGCGAATAATCTGGGTGTCCTTAGGGTGGTGTTCTTCTTTCAAAACTTTGGCAATATTTACCAGTACACTTTCATCGGTTTCGGCAAATACTTTTACAGTTTTGAGAATGGCTACCTTGTCGGTAAATTCATTATCTTCTACAGGTTTTTGCATTGCACAATGCCACACAGTAAATGGTTAGACTTAGAGTTTCTTGTATTAGCAAGTTCAAATATCAAAAAACCCTCCATGTTCTGCAAATATTTATCAATTCCTTATTTTTTGTTACCAAAGCGTTTATTGTTTCCAAAATAAGTTGATTTAATCCACAGACTTAATCACCTAAAAATCAGACACTTATCT
The DNA here is from genome assembly GCA_937899305.1 of uncultured Cytophagaceae bacterium. Classification (GTDB taxonomy): domain Bacteria; phylum Bacteroidota; class Bacteroidia; order Cytophagales; family Microscillaceae; genus Microscilla. The sequence goes on along the minus strand of CALDJV010000359.1, from coordinate 8,125 downwards.
ACTCATCATTATTAAACGGCTATTTTATGGCTCCACTTTTTAAAAGAACTAAAGTATTAAAATTTAAGAAATGATTGAAACGTTGAGCATCATTACTTCTAAGTCGACTCAAAAATGAATTTGCAAAATTACTAACTAAGTAACGCGTTCGCAATAACTGTCCGGTTTAGTTTTATTCCCCTTCGCTACACTTCGTTGCTTTTATTACCCGTAGCCCTGCTACGAGCGCAAAAAGCGCCTTGTTTAGCTTTGAGTAATTTCACTAAAATCTCGACACTTATTTTGAAAGTGTTACTAAACAGGTGCCGGTGAAATGTTTACAAATGAAGAAACCTCACTATGAATACAACTCAATTTAACAAGGATGACAAACGCTCATAACAATATAGACCAAACGACCATTGTCACTTGGCTAGAGGCAAAGAAATATGATTTGGTGTTGACTAAGTTTCAACACTTTATCCAGAGAAAAGTGGCAGATTATATTCAAGGATTCAAGTATTATCACCAATTCGAGGACGATTTCTATCACGATGTATACCTCCATTTGCGGACGCAATCGCTCCCTAGTAAGGCTTTTTTAGAAGCTTGTCGCACTCAAAATATGTTTACATTTTACCTGGCCAAATGTATCCGAAATCGTTTGAATACCCTTTTGTCCAAAGAAAGACAAAAGCATGGTCATACCACAGCCTTGGAAAACTTGCTAGGAAGCAACGAAGATCTCCAAAATATAGAAACCGATAAATCGCAAATGATGGCCAAAAGTGCTTATCGTTCCGATGCTGAGTTTGAAGATATCAAACAACGGTTACACCAACAATTTCAAAGTGTATTGCATCAGTTTATAGAGAGTTTACCTCAGGTAGGTTACAAGTTGGTCTTGATGCTCAAAGTACAAGCCAGGGTAGATGTATTTCAAGAAGACCTTCACAGGTGTTTTGGCAAATTGCGTTCTAAAGATCTCAAAACCTTGATGGCTTTGTTAAATGGCCCACAGTACCGTCAGCAAAAAGACCTGGCCCTGATACAAAAACTTGCTCCTTATTTTAAAAAATATCGCAAAGAAAAAGGAGAACCCAAGGCCTTGCAACGATGGATCAATCAATACATTGCAGGTGATAAATATACTGAAGGTATCATTGATCGCCTTACGATTAGTGATGCAAATTATGATTTCAAAATTCAGAGCAAGCGATGGTTTTTAGATTTTGTGTATGAGCACTTTCAAAACCTGGAAGAAGGCAAGCTTCCTGAAGCATCGGTGATTCCAATTTATTATAAAAGAGCGGCCAAACTCAATCAGCAATCCTCGCTCAAATTTCAACAAGGATGACCCACCCCAACTATCAATTATTTAACAAGACTCAAAAATATTTTACTATATAATTATGAAAGGTAACGTAAAAAAAATTGCTCCTGATTTTATGGATCAAGACGGACACCTGAACGACTCAGGCATCAGCCTTGTGGTAGAAGCACGCCTACTCAACAAGATGCACAAGTTGCCCAAAGAAGTCAAAAATCACCTGGAAGAGTGTGCCTCTTGTCAAATGAGGGTAGTAGATTTTCATCAGTTTATGAAAAACGAAGCAATAGAAGTGGCTTCTCCACACCCTTTTTTGGATGCTCCTTCCCCTCAAAATACCCTCCAAGGCATTATCTCTAGCAAATATTTTATAGGTAGAGTAGCTGCCATTATACTTTTATTAATTGCAGGGTATTGGATGTTGTTTGAGCAAGCCCAGACCACCTCACAAACCAATCCAGAAGCTTCACAAGTGGCCTCTTATGCCTCTCCATTTGACAAAAACAGCCTGGATGTGCCATTCAATACCTGGGAAATGAACGCGGATCAAGCCAAAGTATTCAAACTCAAAAATGGGTCAAACATTCATGTGCCAGCTCAGGCGTTTGTAGACCAACAAGGTAGAGCTGTAAAAGGAAAGGTAAAAATCAAGTATCGGGAATTTCACAATGCAGCTGATATCATTGCCAGTGGTATTCCTATGCATTACGATAGTGCCGGAACCCGTTATCATTTCGAGTCGGGTGGCATGTTCGAAATCCGAGGTAACCAAAACGGAGCACCCGTATACCTGGCCAATGATAAGTCGATTGATGTAAACATGGTGTCTTATCACCAAGATAAAAACTTTAATCACTATTACCTCGATGAGGGCACGCCTCGTCCTCAAGCCCAGCCTGTTCAAGCCCAAATGATGCCTGATTTGTCCTTCAGAAAGGCACCAAAAGCCAAGGGGCCTCAATGGAAACTCATCAGTAAAGCAGTGGCTCAACCAATTGCTCAAAACACTGAAAAAAGCAAGGTTGGCGAACAAATGGCTGAGGTAAAACCAAAAATTCTAAAAGATACGGTCATTGTAGTTACCAAGCAAGACACATCAAGGTTGCAGGACTTACCCATGAGAACTGCAGAAACACTGATGCGCCGTGAAAAAACGCCTGAATTGAAAAAACCAGTATGGTCAGAATTCACTGAGCAAAAAAGGACTTTTGAAATACCTCGGGACAGTGTTGTTCAGCGTACCAATAAATACTTTAAACTGAAGTTTGCCCTGGATTATGAACCTGAGCTGAAGCGTTTTCAGAATGTAAAATGGGATTTTGTAGAAAGTAGTCCATTGCACGATCCCCAAACCTCCAACAATGCCTGGGTTCTCAAGGAAGCCTGGCACAAGATAAAGCTTACCAAACTTCCCTTTGGTTTCAAAACCCTGAAAGCACATCAACAAGGGGTAGTGGCGGCAAATTATAGCTTGAACGGAAAGTACATTTTGACTCAAGGTGTTGATCGCTCGGCCAAACTATTTGACCGTAAGGGTAATCTGTTGAAATCTTTCCCAGGAGTTAAGTATGCTCAATTGTCTAAAACTGGCAGGTATTTGTTATTAACTAAAGATACTCAGTTAGAAATTTGGACCTTAGATGGTTTGACCAAAAAGGTATTTCCACAAAAGCACCCTGTTAAAATGGCCATACTTGCTGATGATGAAAAACACATCATTACGACTACGCGTCAGGAGGTTTCAAAAATAATTGACTTGGAGGGAAAGGTAATCAAGACATTCAAAGAGAGTTTTAAATACGCCAGTTTTTCTCCCAATGGCAAGTATGTAGCCACCATTTCAGATCGTGACTTTTCGCTTAAAATCTGGACGAGTCGAGGTAAATATTTACATCAACTCAAAGGGGAATATAATACGGTCAGCTTTTCGGCTGATAGTCGCCATATGCTTACTTCTAGTGACCACAATGCGGCTCAGTTATGGTTTCTTGAGACAAGTTATTTCAATACCATGTTAATCACCTCGTTTAAACACCACGCCAGAGTAAATAAGGCCCGATTCTCAAAAGACGGAAAGTCGGTGCTTACCGCCTCTAATGATGGTACCGCTAAATTATGGAATATTTCGGGCAAGCGTTTGAGAACCTTCAAAATTGAAAAATACAAATGGGTCAATGATGCGGTGTTCTCACCAGACAATAAAAGGATATTGACGGCAAACAGCAACGGAAATGCCCAAATATGGGATGCCCAAACTGGGAAGTTAATTCATACGCTTCGGGGCCACGGTAAAGCATTGCGTGGTGCATCCTTTTCGCCCGATCAACAAGGAGTTTTGACTTACTCTGATGATCACACCATCATCATTTGGGATAGCTCGCTGAATAATGAAGGAATATATGCAATGGATTTGTCCAATATTGGCCCTCGCTACAACCAGTTGTTTGAGCAAAAAATGCAAAAGTTTTACCGAAGAGAAATACGAATGCAACCTTCTAAAAAAACGCTGAAAAAGTTTTTTACCATCGTTAAGCTATATGAAGATCCATCACCATCAGCCAATGGAGGCGATAGTACCCGTGCTCCCTCTACCCAATTGGCTGACCTGAAAAAACAATACGCCCAGGATGTAATCAAAACAAAAGAGCAACTAAAGAAAATAGATACGCAAAACCAAAACCTCCGCATGAAGGAGGCCCAATGGATGCACAGTTTTAGGGTAACCCGAATGGGGGTATGTAACATTGATCGTATCAAGCGTCTGTTTCAAGAAAACGATCCGGTTATTTTTGCCGCCAATATCAAATTGGGCAATGATCATGACGATAGATACCGTGTCCGTTTCTATCAGGTAACGGGCGCCCAAAGTACTGCCATTATTCAGTACAACCCTCAAGACTTGCGAAGGTTTGCGTTTAGTCCCCAAGAGGACAACCAGTTGGTAGTAATTTTACCAAAAAATAAGGTAGCTGTATTTACTCCTGCCCAGTTTAAACAAATCGATATTAAAAAGTTACGAGAAGATCGGGAGTACTTATTTGACCTGACTAAAACTCGTACGATTAGAACGAAGCGGGAGTTTGACCAATTACTGGGAGTCACCTCCTTCAATAATACATTGCGGAACTAATAAGTGATCTCAAAAAAACATCTTTCTAAACCGCTATTGATACCTCACGCTATTTGGGTGGGGTATTTTTATGTTTTTGGTTTGCCTTTGATAAAACGATGACCGATCCAAACACCTAGTAATAAACTCATCGCCAAGACCAACCCCAGATATAATTTAAGGTAAAAATTTCTCGATTGTGTACTTTCCAGTTGAATAGTTACCTTTTGATATTCCTTGCCCCACGCCTTTACTGAATCATTCAAATAGCGATGAAGTGTGCCCGCTTGTTTTAGTTTCTGATGATCTTTAGCCCATTGTTTGACGGAACGATCATCTAAAATAACTGATTCATTTTCACGATACAGGGATTTATATTGCGAAAAACTCGTACGCACTCCAGTGAATAATATTACAATGAATACGAGTCTCCAATCCTTGTTTTTCATGTCTTCAAAAAGTTTAATCACTGAAATGGATGAAGTTGCAGGTCACTTTTTACCAATTCATCCGTTCTTTGAGCGATGTAATATGGGCCAAGTGGTGGTCTCCGTGCCAAGCATAGAGGGCTAGAGCTTGTTTTAGAGCATATTCGTGCTGGTCTTCAGGATGCACAAAAGTGCGGTTCCATTGGGCCTCCTCCAACGAACGAAGCAAATATACCCAACGTTGGTGTACCATATCAAGTATGCCCAATGATACCTCAGGAGGCAACTGACTTTGATATTCCAAGTTGGCCCAAGCTTGCTCCAAGTAGGCTTTGATGGTAGGCGTATTTTCGGTTAATGTCCACTGAAACCGGATGTATCCATTCATATGGCTGTCAGGTACATGATGTATCACCTGCAGTACTGTCCAACCTTCAGGGCGATAAGGGGTACGGAGTTGTTCGGGAGTAAGGCCTGCCACAGCAGTACGCATTTTTTCGGGTAAGCTGGCTATTCGATCAATGTATTGCTGAATATCATGAGTAGTCACTTGATCAGGAAGGCTGAACTCACCGATGGGATAACTTAAATGATGCATGGTTTATGTATTATTGGTGAATAAACGCACCAATAATACATAAAACCTTATAAAAATCGTTCAAAGAAACTTGAACTTTTACAAACCCGCTCACCATTTTGAAACCCATCTTCTTATTTTGTTACTTACGTAACGTACGATAAGCGATGACCCCTCCAATGAGCAAATTGATGCTAAATAAAGCCGCAAAAGCAATCCACCAAGGGTTGGTATCGTATGAATCATCACTGTAACAATGGTTATACTCGTTACTGGTATCACAGCTGTAGCTATAGTGATAAGACGATTTATTTCTAAGCAAACGCTTGGCCCTACGATACAGTCGGCTTACCTTTCGCTTGTCGGCTCTTACCTGCATTAGTTGCAATGATAAGGTCTCTATTTGCAGTTTGTAATTTGACCTCTGAGCATTGGTAAGACGCTCATCTACCTTTACATATTCTTCAATGTCCTGAATCTTATTTGCTAGTTTGTGCTCTTCCCGTCGTAACTCACGCTTTTTAGCTCGAAGTTTACGTTTGAGTCTTCGAGCTTGGGTTCTAAAGCTTTGAAGATTGCTTAGCTCCATCTCAAGAGCCAGTATAGAAATGTCTTTGTCTAATTTGATGTAACCCTCGCAACTACGGATAGTGATTCTGTGTTCTACTTCAGCCTGTTGTGATTGGGCAAATGCCGAAAAACTGAAAGTAATTGATATTACAATGAGTAATAATTTGTAGAGATGAGTAGAGAAAATGAGCTGTTTCATAATGCCAAGAATGAGAAGTTGTGAATCGCTAATGAATATAATAAAAACCCTGATTAAAACCTACCAAAGTGGTCCTCCTTAACAATAAAAAAACAAGTGATGCCTAATTCATTCCTCGAAGCTTTAGGCAAACGTCTTCAACATAATTGCACAAACATCCGATCAAATCATTCTGTAAAACAAATTTCTCCGACCAAAAGCTCATTTTTATCCACCAATTGATTCATTTTGTCCTTGAATGCAAAACCAGTACTCTAGCAAGTCATTGATCACCTTTAAGCAGTTGTTTATCGTTTTAAAATGCCCTTAACAACTCATTAACGATTTGAAAATCAGCATTTTCCTTTCTTTGAACTAACTATTTAGTAACACCATATTCCATATAATCATGAAAACTTTCTTATTCACCTTCCTTTTGGGTTGCTGGCTTTGTATATGTCAAATGGCCAATGCCAAACCTCCAAATGACTCTAATAACCAAAAAACCTTCCAACTAAACATTGTCAAAACCAATGCTAAAATTAAAATAGACGGCATTTTGGATGAAGATGCCTGGAATCATACTGGAGTAGCCCAAAATTTTCACCGAAAATGGCCTTTGGATACCGGACAGGCCGAGGCTCAAACCAAAGTAAGAATGGTGTATGACGAGTATTTCTTGTACATCAGTGCAGTTTGCTACATCAATCAAAAACCAGTGATTCAGACCCTAAAGCGTGATGTTGGCCACTGGAACAGTGATGGTTTTGCCGTATTGATTGACCCCATGAACCAACACAACAATGGATTTTTGTTTGGATTGAATGCAGGGGGCGCACAAATGGAAGGACTGACAGTAGTGAATGAAACCGCCATAGAATGGGATGCCAAGTGGTATTCCAGAGTAAGGGTGCATCAAGATCGCTGGGTAGCTGAAATGGCCATTCCTTTTAAATCGCTGCGCTACAGTGAAAACATCCATCAATGGGGAATTAATTTTATCCGTAACGATATGGAACGCAATGCTTATTCTACTTGGGCACGGGTACCACTGCCTTTTGAGGGCACCGATTTGGGGTATACTGGGGCATTGCAATGGGACCAACCGCCTAAAAGAGTAAAAGGAAATGTGGTGTTGATTCCTTACGTAATTGGTGGAGTATCAAAAGATTTTGAAGAAGGAACCACAATGAATCGCAAAACGAATGCAGGGTTAGACGCCAAGGTGGCCATTACCTCTACGCTTAACCTGGACGTCACCATTAATCCTGATTTTTCGCAAGTAGATGTAGATCAGCAGGTAACAAATCTCAGTCGTTTTTCCTTGTTTTTTCCCGAACGGCGTAATTTCTTTCTGGAGAACAATGACTTATTTGGTAATTTTGGCACCTTTCGTACCAGGCCTTTTTTCTCGCGTAAAGTAGGGCTCAAAGATGGGAAACCAGTACCTATTTTGGCTGGGATGCGTCTATCAGGTAACTTGACTCAGGCGATGCGTATTGGGGTGTTGGATGTGCAAACTCAAGGCGGAAACGAAGCTGATTCGTTGGGACAAAACCAATTTGTGGCTACGTTTCAGCACCGGGTTTTCAAACGATCCAGCATCAATGCCATTTTGGTAAATCGTCAGGCTTTTCATAATGCCGAAATACAAACCAATGATTACAACCGAGTAGCGGGGCTCGAATTCAGGTACTTATCTAACAATGGCAAAATGGCTGGGGCAATTCGTGGGTTTCAATCATTTACACCCAATATAGAGAGTCGTAATCGTAACTTCAGTGGCTTTGCCCGATATACCACCCGTACGTTCAACTTTGGCGTTGGTAGTGAGCACGTACAAGAAAACTTCCGGGCAGACCTCGGCTTTACTCCACGTATTCAAAATTATGATGTAGTAAACGATCGTACAGTAAATATTGGTTACAACCGGATGGTATATTGGACCAATTAT
>CALDJV010000358.1 GCA_937899305.1 uncultured Cytophagaceae bacterium | reverse complement strand
AAGCAAGACTGTTAATTAAACTAAAACAACAGACAACGTGCGGAAAGTCGGATATGTGAAAGTATGAGGAGGAAAATAAGTAGGGGCAGCTGAAGTAGCTCTACAAATATTAAAAAGCAAAGGGTTTTTTGTGTGACTGTACTCAAAGGAAAGATTGTTTACGTGACGGCTCAAAAAATATATCGGTTCATTGCGTACAATATCGTACGAAGAAATGAAAATGGGTTTGACACAATCGCTTAGGTAGTAAGACCTAGGTTCACAAAAAAACTTTTCAAAAACGTTGTTGATACCTACATCATTGAACCTTGGATGTACCCAATTTTTGAGTGATTTCATAAATCCAATTGGTAGTTTTCTAGGAGTAGGAAATATTTCTGAACCACGTTCTCGATAGATTTTCGCAATATCATCGAGAGTATACTTGGGTTGAGTACTACTGATATCATCGCTTACTGTAAGGGCAGCTGCAATGATTCCACCAGTAGAGGTACCAGCAAATAGATCAAATCCATCGTGTATTTTTTTTCGTTGATCGGGTTCGCTTATTTCTTGGCTTATTTCTTCTATTTTTTTGAGTACTTCAATGGCCGCAATGCCTCTCAACCCTCCTCCATCAATACTCAGGATTCTAAATTTATCACCGTGCATAATAGGTTAGACAGATGTGAAAAGTAAATAGATTTAGCTGTAAATTGTATCAAAAGGGGTATTGCGTGGCTTTTGGCGAGATTCATTAGGTATCTTGGCCTTTATGTGGGTGTCAAGAAAATCATTGATGGGCACAGCTATTTCGCTTAGATCAACCGACTTTTTTGAATTAGCAGAAAACTTTTCCACTAATATTACCTCGTCATCTGTCAACGCATATTCAATTGATAGCTGAGGAGCGGTCAAAACATTTTGATTCTTATTGGTGCGGTCAAATACGAGAATATTTGCGGTGAATTTGTGTTCAGACTTAAGGTGGGGTAAATTTTTTTCACTGGACCATAGTTCAATCTTGATGTTTTGTTTTTCATCTATACCAGATTGTCTGCTCGATACAATATCAGTAATCTTTTTATTTAGTTTTTTGATTCTGGAAGACATATAAAAATCTATTTTGTACTTGTACGTTAAAATAACAATTTCCTGTTATTTTTAATAACTTTCATTCGCAATTGTTGGGTTTTAACGAAAAAAAAGTTGGTTTAGTTCTTTTTTTCGGTTTTTTTTGATGGTATCAAGCGATATTCCAGGGTTTGAGCGAATGTATAGAGCAATTTGTTATCGAAAGTAACCACTTGTTACAAAACAAAATAGAGGCAAGGTTCTACCCTCACTCCCCTTTGGAAATACCTACGAGATTCTCTATATTGAGCCAGTTATCTAAACAAGGATTTTGTATGGTTTATCCTGAGGTTTTTGTTGGTCGACAAAAGCAGATTGTAAGTTTTCAAGAACACTTCGCGAGGCAATTCAAAAAAAGCGGAGGGTTTTCGCTGAACCCTTTTGTCAAAAAGAAAAAAGAGGCCCCTTTTGCTCAGGTGTTTTTATTGTATGGAGAGGATGGTTTTGGGAAAACCTCACTGATGCAAGCTTACGTACAGGCCGCCGAAGAAACGGCATTGGCCCAAAAGTCCAAAGTCAAAACCATTACCATCAACTGGGAAACCTACTATGATCGCAAAAGTGTGTTGCCCAGTACCCGCCTCAAAATGATGGACGCCTTGGTAGAAATGTTTACTGAAGGGGCGTTGGGCATCCAGGAGCACTTTAGTTATTATTATCAGACCCAGCAGCAAATTGGGCTGGTAGAAGAGAAAGTAGATACCCTCAAGAAAGCCAATAAAGACTGGGCCATCAACATTTCGGAAACGGTAGACTTTTCAGAGTTGGATGTGGAACCACGAGGTTCTAAAAGTAATTTGACTCCCTTGCCAGAGAGCGAAGTAAATATTGCTGAAAATAAAACTCAAGAAATTACTTTGGCTTGGTTGCGCAAGAAAAACATCCTGGCGGAAGATGACCTGTACTTGTATGAGTTTTCGGAAAAAGAACTGACTAAAGCCCTGGTTTTTTGCCTGCAACAAGTAGCCAAAACCCAACCTTTGTTACTGGCCATCGACAACCTCGAGATCATCAATAATCGAGACTTGGATGTTTGGCTACGGGAAAATTTGCTGAGCCTGTTGTACGAAGAAGACTTTATGGGCATTACCACCATCATTTGCGAAACGCCCAACAATACCCAAGAGTACCGCAACAGTTTGCCCGAAACCTTGCTGCATTTTCAAAACCTGGAAAACCTGCTGTTTACCCACCAAAATACCCAGGATCTGGCCATCGAGATAGGAGTCAAGCTCAATGAAGCCCAAATAAAGCAACTCAACGAATACACCAATGGCATTCCGTTGGTGGTGAAAGACTGTCTGTATTTGCTTAAAAATCGCATCATCAATCTCAATGACTTGATGACCAACTTGAGCAAGTACCGTAAGACCAATCAGCGGATTATCCAAGGGTTGATTGAGCGATTTATCAAGCATAGCCCCAAGAGTGATTTGCAGAAGATATTTCAGATGGCCATGTTGCGTACCTGGAACGTAGGAGTGCTTTCTATTTTGTGGAAAACCAACGATGACGAAGAAACCCGGATGAAGTTTCGGGATTTGGCCGACACCTATTCGTTTATCACCCAAAACCGGAAAATGCACAAAAAAGTACGTGAAGTAATGCGGGCTCATTTGGTGAGTCAATCTGATATGACCAAGCACTCGCTCATGCGCGACGATATCATCAGCTATGGCAAAAACATGAGCATCTACTACAAAAATGGGATCAATCGCTTACGAAAAAAAATACCCAATATAGAGGAACGCTATAATAACGAAGAGTTTCAAATTGCGTTGCTGGATTATTGCAATGCTTTGCTCTGGTCGAACCATAACAAGTTCTTTAGCTACTTGAGTGGGCTCGTCGTAGAAATGATGCAGTTTAGCCGTGACTTGGCTCGACAACTGATGTACAACATCTCAGAGTTTAAACCTGCCTTGATCACTCCTCACAAGCTCATTACTCAGATTATCCTGGAGGGGGTGAGCCGCTTCAAACCTCTGAAGTTTTCCAATTTCAAGGATAAAAACTCTCCAGAGGTAATGGATTTGATTCGTTACCTGAAAAAAGAAAAAACCCTGGACGATACCCAACGTACCTTGATTGATTTTAGAATGGCAGAAAGCAAATGCCGCGATCAGGAATATGAAGAAGCTTTTGAGATGTTTACCAAGTGCCAAGAGGCCATGGCGGGCATTCATGATTTTGAAGATGCCCTGGAAGAAAACTTTTTCAATTTGGGGTACTTTTCTGAAGACGCTGAGTTTACCGCCAAAGCTTACCAAAAAACGATTGAAATTCGCCCCAATAATTATCATTCCTGGAACAACTTGGGCAATGCTTACATAGATTTACAAAAGTACAAAGAGAGTATTTATTGCTACAAACAAGCGATTGAGATCAACGATCGTTTCGAGAAGGCTTGGTACAATCTGGGGGCCACTTATGTAGATATGAAGCAATACGAAAAGGCCATTCCTTGTTACGAAAAAGCCCTCGAGATCAATCCAGATTTTGACTCATGGTATAGTTTGGGACTGACCTACACGGACATGAAAATCTATGAGAAGGCGATTTTCTGTTTCGAGAAAGCGATCGAGATCAACCCGAATACCGAACTGTGGTACATTTTAGGAGTGACCTATTCTAGTTTGCAAAAACACGAAGAAGCCATTCCTTACTACAAAAAATCGTTGGAGATCAACCCCAATAACCCCATGGTATGGTACAACCTGGGCA